>JADKJR010000007.1 GCA_016720925.1 Betaproteobacteria bacterium
GCGTTGTCCCGGTCAATCGCCTCGGCGCGCGGCGCGAGTTCCGCGTCGCACAGGCGCTTGACCGAGTTGCGCAGGGCGTCGATGTCGTCGTTGATGTGGGTATCAAAACTCATGTGTTCTCCGAAGCTGCGGGAGCGAAATGGGATAGGCAGATTATCGCGCGAAAGTCGTGGAGGCGAGATAGAGCGATCGATTGTTATTTTTTGGCGAAAACGTGAAACCAGCGTGTATGGTGGGCAAAGCGTAGCGTACCCACGCGTAACGTTGGCCGTGGGCACGCTTCGCTTTGCCCACCCTACGCCGCACAAAGACGCTGGAATCTCGTCCACTTGCCTTGATCAACCTCGGCTTGCTCCGAATCATCTCTCCTTGCCGGATCAAGGGGGCGGCACGCCTTTCAAGGCTCTCGGCGTCTTCGTTCTGGCTATTTCTTCGGTAGAGTGCTGCCAAATTCTCCAAGCTTTGTGCAACATCAGGGTGATCTATGCCGAGCGACTTCTCCCTGATCGACGGGGCAACTTTGAGAGGTTCGGCATCTGCATATTTTCCTTGAGCTTTGTACAGCATGCCGAGATTGTTCAAACTAGTCGCTACGTCAGGATGATTCGGCCCGAGTGAATTCTCCATGATTGCCAATGAACGCATGTAGAGAGGCTCGGCCAGCAAATACTGGCGTTGGTTCCGTCTGAAGCGCAAGATTGTTTAGACTCGTAGCCACGGAAGGATGATTTGGTCCCAAGCTCTTTTCCTCAATTGCGAGTGAGCGTTTGAAGAGTGGCTCCGCCAGCGCATATTGACGCTGGGCGCTGTATGTCGACCCAAGATTATTTAGACTTTTGGCAACTGCCGGATGGTCCGGGCCTAGGGCTTCCTCCCGGATCGCAAGTGCCCGCTTGTCGAGTGGCTCTGCGTCTGAGTATCTGCCTTGGACGCGGTACAGTTCGGCAAGATTCATAAGGCTATTGGCAACGCTTGGATGTGAGGGGCCAAGAGATTTCTCACGTATCGCCAGCGAACGCTTTTGGAGAGGCTCTGCCTTCGTATGATGTCCTTCCGTGACATATAGCGCAGCAAGATTACTTAAACTTGTTGCAACAGAAGGATCTTCAGGGCCGAGTACCTTTTCCTTAATAGAAAGTGAACGTGCGAGGAGGGGTTCGGCTTGCACATACTTACCTTGTTTCTCGTACGACATGCCAAGGTTATTCAAGGTCACAGCCAAAGAGGCATCTTCTTGGCCCAACTCCTTACTTTCCTAGATCGCGAGCGAGCGCTTGTAATGGGTCACAGCCAGCGAAAATTGGCCCAATGCTTCGTATTGCAATCCGAGATTGTTCAGCAGGATGCCAAAGTACGGATGCCGGTCGCCTAGTGCCACTTCCGCAAGTTGGAGGGCTTTTTTTTCCATGACAACCGCGCGATCATACTGACCCTTGTCGTAGAGGGCCATGGCTTCTTCATCCAAACTACGCCATGTATCTGACCCGACCACTTGCGTGCAGGCAGACATACCTGCGGTTAATGCAAGGTGGAGCAACAACAAAGCGATCGCTAGCTTGTTTGTATTCATCAGTTTTCGATCGCGCAGTTCAATTCGACAATCTGCTTGAGCGATTGTCACTTTGCCCCCATCCGAATCGCCCCATCGAGCCGAATCACTTCGCCGTTCAATACCTCGTTTTCCATGATGTGCTTGACCAGCGCCGCGTATTCGTCCGGTCGCCGGGCGGACGGGGAAACGGAATCTGCGCGCCGAGCGATGCACGGACCTCTTCCGACATGCCTTGCAGCATGGGCGTATCGAAAATGCCCGGTGCGATGGTCATGACGCGGATGCCGAGTTTCGCGAATTCACGCGCGATGGGCAGCGTCATGCCATTCACGCCGGCTTTCGAGGCGGAATAGGCGGCCTGACCGATCTGTCCCTCGAACGATGCGACAGATGACGTGTTGATGATCACGCCGCGTTCGCCGGAGGCGTTCGGTGTCTGAGTCGACATGGCATGCGCTGCGAGGCGAATGACGTTGAAGGTGCCGATCAGATTGATTTCCACCGCGCGGCGGAAATTCGCGAGCGAGTGGGGGCCATTTTACCGACCACGCGTTCCCCCGGCGCCACACCGGCGCAGTTCACCGCGCCGTGAAGTCCGCCGAATGCGGACAGGGCGAGATCAACCGCCGCCTGTACGCTTGCTTCGTCGCTGACATTGGTTTCCTGGAATCGCGCATGACTGCCGAGTTCGGTCGCCATTTTTCCGCCGGCGTCCTTGTTGATGTCGGCCAGAACCACATTGGCGCCATTGGCGACGAGCATGCGCGCGGTCGCGGCACCGAGGCCCGAGCCGCCACCGGTGATGAGGAAGGTTGAGTTTTGAATTTTCATTTTTAGGGGTGGGAAGTTGGTGAAGGAGAAGGAATGGTTGCGAGGGGGACGTCGTTTTCCTGCGCCCATTGGGCCCAGTGACTGACGCCGTACTGACGAAAGTATTCGACCAAGGCTGCGTGTGTGAATGCGACGCCGGACGCGGCTTCCACGCGCGCGACGAAATGTGGTTCCAAGGCCGCCAGCGCGACCCAGCCGTCGCTGGCTTCGTAGAAATTATAGCCGGGATGTCGACCCGCCAAGAGTCCGCCTTGGCACGTGAGTCCGTGTTGGTGCGGCCCGGCAAATGCGTTCGCTGCCGTCTCCAGCGATACGACAAGGCGATGGCCACGGCCGGTCTGTTGTGCAAGTCGTAGTGCGGCAAACGTTGCCGTGACGGCACGTTCGCTCCCCGCAAGATCGGCAATCAGCGTGGCCGGGAGCTGAGGCGGGGTTGCCAGCCCGGCGGCGGCAATGTAGGTGAGGTCGTGGCCGGCATCGTTTCCTGCGTCAGACCCTACGATCGCGATGTGGCAAAGACGCGGAAAGCGCGCCGACAGGGAGTCCCAGTTCAGTTTCAGGCGTTCGAGGGCCGCGTCGCGCTGTGATGTGAGGAGAATGTCCGCGTTTGCCAACAGTTCATCCAGCGTCGCGTGATCGGAAGCGGACTTCAGATTGAGCGCTCGAATTTCGATCCCCTGATGCAGTTCATCGTAGTAGCTGCGTGCGTACTGGCGCATGGGATCGCCGCCGAGCGCATCTGGTGGTTCAACCTTGATGACGGCCGCGCCAAAGTCTGCCAGGCGCCGCGCACAGGCTGGGCCGGGAAGATTGAGAGCGATGCTGACGACGCGAATTCCCGCAAGTGCCGCGGACAAAGTCGGAGTGCTAATATTTGTTTGTGTATTCATGAATGGATTATATGTCCGCGATCTTTCATCAGCTTGCCCCTGGCGTTACCGTTATTGAGCGCGGCTGGCTCAATTGCAATCAGATTGTCCTTGCGTCAAAAGATTGGAATGTCCTGATCGACAGTGGCTATGGACGTCATGCCGAGGCAACCCTTCGTCATGTGGCCGGTGCCTTGAGCGATGCGCCATTGCACTGGCTGATCAATACGCACTGTCACAGCGACCACATGGGGGGCAATCGCGCGCTGCGGGAGCATTACGACTGCCGCGTGACAATTCCCGCTGGCGAGGTGAAACATGTCGTGCCATGGACGGAACAGAGTTGCTGGTCCGAGGAGATGGATCAGTACGTGGAGGAATTCGAGTTTGACGACACCATGGTGGCGGGTGATACGTTTGAAGGCGGCGGCCAGCATTGGCAGGCCTACGCCGCACCGGGACACGACATGGATGCCCTGATGTTCTTTGCCAAGGGGCCGCGCATTCTCATCACCGGTGATGCGCTATGGGAGCGGGGACTGGGTTTCGTGTGGCCGGAAAAATATTACGTTGCCGATCCCAATCCCCATACGCGCGCCGCGCAAGCCGCGTTGAACACCATCGAGAAACTCAATCCGGCGATCGTGGTGCCAGGGCATGGTGCGCCATTTTCGGACGTGGCCAAGTCGCTTGCGGATGCTCGAAGCAAATTGACCGCTTTCGAGCGGGACCCGGTCAAAAATGCGCGCCACGTCGCCAAAAGCCTTTTCGTCTTCGCGCTTCTGGACAAGGGGGAGATAAAAGCGGCTGACGTGCCGGCGTATCTGCAATCGGTGCCGGTTTATCGACGGCTGCGTAATGAGTTTCTCAGCGGTACAAACGACGCGCTGGCGACACATATGATCAATGAACTGGTGGCAGCGAAGGCGCTGGCATTGGAAGATGGATTGGTCAGGCCGATGATGCGGGCGTAGGCGAAAGAAAATACAAACTCTAGCGCTGGTGCGGCGTTTCAGCCATTTGTGCCTTGAAAGGCGCGTCAGTGCTTGAGGTTTACCGGTCCGCCAGCATTCCGCAAAGGTACGAACACTTCAATCTGGCAAACCTCCGCGCGTGGCGCCGCGCGCGTTTTCCCGTGACCGTTACGCGCCGAATCGCTGTAAGCCCTGCAAATCAAGCACGGTCACGCTGCCGTAATCCACCCGCAGCATGCCGGCTTTTTCCAGCACCTGCAGTGCCTGATTCACGCGCTGGCGGGAGACGCCGGAGAGGAAACCGATTTCTTCCTGTGAGATCTGTATCTGACGGCCAATATCCGGGCAGAGTACCGGGTTGAACAAGACGGACAGCGATCGTGCCACGCGCGCGTCGGGTTCCAGCAATCGCTCGCTTTCAACCAGGGTGATGAACTGCCCCAGCCTTTCGTTCAACTGCGCCAGCAGGAAACGATTGAAGCCGAGATTGGTGTCCAGCAAGCGATTGAACGTGGCGCGCGGCATGTATGCGATGCGACTGGCGCGCAGCGCGAGGATGTCGTATTTGCGAAGTTCGTCTTTTAACAGCGAGCCCTCACCAAACCAGCCACCTGAAGGCACACCGGTAAGCGTGGTGAGCTTTCCGCTGGCAGAAAGATTGCTCATCTTCACCAGGCCGTCAATCACGCCGATCCAGCATCCGACCGGCTCGCCTTTGCGGCAAACATAGCCGCCAGCCGGCACATTGCGCTCGATCACTTCGCACGCAACGCGCTGCAGTTCTTCAGCCGATAAATTCTCCGCCCAGCGGCAACTCGAGAGGAAGGTTGCCATGTCAGGCGATGACGTGATTTTTGTGCGGTGCAATAGAGAACTTGACATGTTGCTGTCAACTATACACGTGCCGAATTGCGTCCGGATCATGGGCGTTTGAACGCGATAATTCGCGCGTATCCGGCGTGTGGCCCGCTGCAAACGCGACTTTCTGGCGCATTCAATTCAGTCTTGGCCGAGAGCACAATTTCCTGCATTTGTCAGCCGGGCCTGGAGTAACATGAAACAGGAATTGAAATGTCCGCCGATTGTCGTTTGGGCGACAACCGGGCACGTTGCAGCTGGCTACACTGCTTGAAACAAGGCCGCGTGTATCGACATATCGAATGCGACGGTCAAACAAAATAATAACAGCCGAATTGAGGAGAATGCGATGCCAGGCATGGCGCCGCCCGTTCCAGTCGCGAGTCCCACCACCTTTCCGCGTTTGCTGCTAAAGCACGCCGCGGAACGTGGTGATCGCCCCGCATTGCGCGAAAAGGACCTGGGCATCTGGCAGACGTTCAGCTGGAGCCAAAGTGCCGCGGAAATTCGCGCGCTTGCGGGCGGTCTGGCTTCACTCGGATTCCGGCGCGGCGATGCATTGGCTATCATCGGTGAAAATCGGCCGCGTCTTTACTGGTCTATTACCGCCGCCCAATCGCTCGGTGGCATTCCGGTTCCGCTCTATCAGGATGCGGTGGCACAAGAGATGGTATTCGTGTTCCAGAATGCCGACATTGCCTGCGCGATCGTCGAGGATCAGGAACAGGTCGACAAGTTGCTGGAAATCCTGCCGCAATGCCCGAAGCTGACGCACATCATCTACGACGATCCGCGCGGACTGCGGCGCTATGGGCAGATGGAAGGGCAGGCGGAGCTCATCGGTTTCGACGAACTGCAGCGGCGCGGGCGCGAATTCAACGATGCGCATCCAGATCATTTCGAACAGGAAATCGAGAAAGGCAGGCCGGAAGATATCGCCGCACTTTTCTACACCTCGGGAACGACCGGCAGCCCCAAAGGCGTGGTGCTAACCCATGAAGCGATGATTGCGACGGGGCGCACCTATTGCGAATTCGAGCACCTTGATGCCGACGAAGAATTGCTGGCCTATTTGCCCATGGCCTGGATTGGCCAGAACCTGTTTTCGTATACCCAGTCGATGGTCGCGGGCTTCTGTGTATCGTGCCCCGAATCCGCCGAGACCGTGATGAGCGACATGCGGGAGATCGGGCCAACATATTACTTCGCGCCGCCGCGCGTGCTCGAAGGCTTGCTCACGTCCGTGATGATTCGCATGGAAGACGCGAGCTATCTCAAGCGCAAGGCGTTTCATTACTTCATGGATCTGGCGCGACGGGTGGGATCAAGGATTCTCGATGGCGAGCCAGTCAGTCTCACCGATCGCATCATGTATGCGGTGGGCGGCTTCACGGTCTATGGGCCGTTGCGTAATGCGCTAGGCATGAGCCGCGTGAAAGTGGCGTACACGGCGGGTGAAGCAATCGGCCCCGACCTGTTTGTGTTTTACCGTTCCATTGGCATCAACCTCAAGCAAATATACGGACAGACCGAGACCACGGTATATGTGTGTGTGCAGCCTAATGGCGCGGTGAGATCGGACACGGTGGGCCCTCCATTGCCGGGGTGTGAAATCAAGCTGTCGGGCGACGGTGAGATTCTGGTCAAGACGCCAGGTCTGTTCAAAGGCTATTTCAAGAACGCCGAAGCGACTACCGAGGCGATCGATGCCGATGGCTGGTTCCGGACCGGCGACGCCGGTTACTTTGATCACGATGGCCATCTGAAAATCATCGACCGCGCCAAGGATGTGGGCAGGCTGACGGATGCAACAATGTTCGCGCCGAAGTATCTTGAGAACAAGCTGAAATTCTTTACGCACATCAAGGAGGCGGTGGCGTTTGGCAATGGCCGGGATCATGCCACGGCCATGATCAATATCGACGTCAATGCGGTGGGCGATTGGGCCGAGCGACGCAATCTCGGTTATGCGGGCTATACCGATCTTGCCGCCAAGCCGGAGGTATATGAACTCGTCCGCGAATGTATTGAAAAGGTAAATCTCGATCTCGCGTGCGACCCGAAGTTGGCTACGTCGCAGATCAGGCGCTTCGTCATCCTGCACAAGGAACTTGATGCCGACGATGGTGAATTGACCCGCACACGGAAGGTGCGCCGAAACATCATCGCCGACAAGTATGAAAAGATCATTGACGCTTTGTACGGGTCGGCGCCGAGCGTGCAAATTGACGCGCTGGTGAAGTTCGAGGATGGCCGCAGCGGCATGATCCGCGCGGAGCTGAAGGTTGCGGACGCGAAAACGTATGGGCCATCGGAAGCCGCGCAGATGAACCGGAAGGCGGCATGATGACCGCTAACTCGGCAATGGCCGCCATGAGCGCAGTGATTCCGCCAAAACCAGGGCGCAAAACAGGTGAAGTCATACTTGCCCTTGAGGACATTTCGCTCGCTTTCGGTGGCGTGCAAGCCTTGTCACACATCAGCTTCGATGTGCGCGAACACGAGATCCGCGCCATCATCGGCCCGAACGGCGCCGGCAAAAGCTCAATGCTCAACGTGATCAATGGCGTCTACCATCCGCAACAAGGCACGATCCATTTCAAGGGCGAAAAGCGCCACCAGATGAATCCACACAAGGTGGCTTCGCAAGGGGTGGCGCGCACGTTCCAGAACATCGCACTGTTCAAAGGCATGAGCGTGCTGGACAATTTGATGGCTGGACGCAACCTGATGATGAAGACGGGCATTCTTCAGCAGGCGTTTTACTGGGGTGCTACCCAGCGGGAAGAATTGGCCCATCGCGCGCGCGTCGAGGAGATCATTGATTTCCTCGAAATCCAGGCGATTCGCAAGACGCCTGTTGGGCGCTTGCCGTACGGGCTGCAAAAGCGCGTTGAACTCGGGCGCGCGCTCGCCGCGGAACCGACATTGCTGCTGCTGGACGAACCCATGGCCGGCATGAATGTGGAAGAGAAACAGGACATGTGCCGGTTCGTGCTGGATGTGAATGAAGAGTTCGGCACAACCATCGTGTTGATCGAACACGACATGGGAGTTGTGATGGATATTTCCGATCGGGTCGTGGTGCTGGACTACGGCAAGAAAATCGGTGATGGCGTGCCCGATGATGTACGCAACAATCAGGCCGTCATCAATGCTTATCTGGGTGTGGGGCACTAATGGGGCCGTTCATTGAAGTCATCCTGGGGGGCCTCATGGCGGGCGTCCTGTATTCGCTGGTCGCGCTGGGCTTTGTGCTGATTTACAAGGCGTCGGGCGTATTCAATTTCGCGCAGGGCGCAATGGTGTTGTTCGCCGCGCTGGCATTCGCACGATTGTCGGAAAAAATGCCGATGCCAGTGGCATTTGTTCTGGCGATGGGCATCATGGTGATTGTGGCATGGCTAATCGAGCGCCTCGTGCTGCGTTCTCTTGTCAATCAGGAAGGCATCATTCTTTTCCTTGCTACGTTTGGCGTGACATATTTTCTTGAGGGCCTTGGCCAGTTGATATTTGGCTCGGACATCTATCCGATTGACCTCGGTTTGCCGAAGGAGCCCAGGATCATCTTTGAGAGCACATTTCCCGGCGGCATTCTTATCAATATTGAAGACCTGGTTGCCGCAGCGGTCGCCGGTACGCTGGTATTGTTCCTGGCGCTGTTTTTCCAGAAAACGACCGTTGGCCGCGCATTGCGGGCGGTGGCAGACGATCATCAGGCCGCGCAATCCGTGGGAATCCCGCTCAACCGTATTTGGGTGATCGTGTGGAGTGTGTCCGGCTTCGTCGCGCTGGTGGCTGGCGTGATCTGGGGCTCCAAACTGGGTGTGCAGTTTTCACTCGCGTTGGTGGCGTTGAAGGCGATTCCGGTGGTGATCCTTGGTGGCTTCACCTCGGTGCCGGGCGCGATAGTCGGCGGCTTGATCATCGGCGTCGGCGAGAAAGTCGCCGAGGTTTATCTGGGGCCAATCATTGGCGGCGGCATTGAGAACTGGTTTGCCTACGGCTTGGCATTGGCATTTCTGATGGTGCGGCCCGAAGGTCTCTTCGGCGAACGCCATATTGATCGGGTCTGACGATGTTTTACAGAGAGAATGGCCAATTCAAGACCAGCTACGCCGACGACCAGGCGTTACTGTCCATCAAACAGGACAAGTGGTTTATCTGGCTGGTGCTGGCCGTTGCGTTTGCCGTGGTACCGATGTTCGCCTCGGAATATTTGTTTCGCGCGATTCTGATTCCGTTTCTGATTCTGGCGCTGGCGGCAATCGGGCTCAATTTGCTGGTTGGTTATTGCGGGCAGATTTCCCTTGGTACTGGTGCGTTCATGATGGTCGGCGCATACGCGGCTTACAACATCGCGGTGCGAATTCCGGAGCTGAACATTCTCGTTGTGTTCATTTTGGCGGGTTTAATTACGACCGTCGTCGGCATGGTTTTCGGCATTCCCAGCCTGCGCATCAAGGGGCTGTACCTCGCCGTGGCGACGCTTGCCGCGCAGTTTTTCATGGACTGGCTGTTCTCGCGCGTGAAGTGGCTTACCAACGATTCGTCGTCTGGCTCGGTAAGCGCACCAGTGGTGGAGATGTTCGGGTTCAAGTTGGATTCGCCCATTGCCAAGTACTGGTTTGTGTTGGCAATCGTGGTGCTGTTTGCATTGATCGCCAAGAATCTGGTTCGATCGAACATTGGCCGCAGCTGGATGGCCACACGGGACATGGACGTGGCCGCCGAAATTATCGGCATTCGACCGGTCTACGCCAAGTTGTCGGCATTCGCGGTCAGCTCATTTTTTGTTGGCGTTTCCGGTGCGTTGTGGGCGTTCGTTCACCTTGGCTCCTGGGAGCCTCTGGCGTTCGATATCAATCGATCCTTCACAATGATATTCATGATTATCATTGGCGGTTTGGGTTCGATCCTCGGCTCGTTTCTTGGCGCGGCGTTTATCGTCGTCCTGCCGCTGGTGCTGAATCAGGTACCGATCTGGTTCGGCATCCCGATATCGACGGCGACCGCGTCGCATCTGGAATTCATGATTTTCGGGGCGCTGATCGTTTTCTTCCTCATTGTCGAGCCGCATGGACTGGCGCGGCTATGGGCGATCGCCAAGGAAAAGCTGCGCATTTGGCCGTTCCCGCACTGATATCGCAATCGATGTCGATGACGTAGTTGCAGAAACCATGAGTCCCTGAATGTCATGTCAAAAAGAGCAGCAATGCCAAAGCAAGCAACGAGCGAAGTTACCCATATCAACAGGAGGACGGAAATGAAGACCAGGTGGAAAACAGCAGGCTTGGCATGCGCCATCGCCGCGGCATTTACGGCGGGCGGTGCGTTTGCGCAGGCGAACGAACAATTTGTCCCGGTTCTGGTATATCGAACCGGTGCCTACGCGCCTAACGGCGTGCCATGGGCGAATGGATTTGTCGATTACCTGAAATTGATCAACGAACGCGATGGCGGTATTGGCGGCGTCAAGCTGACGTATGAGGAGTGTGAGACCGGCTACGCGACCGATCGCGGAGTCGAGTGTTACGAGCGGCTGAAGGGTAAAGGTCCGACTGGCGCGACGGGATTCAATTCCCTTTCGACCGGCATTACATACGCGCTGACGGATAAGACGTTTGGCGACAAAATTCCGATGTTCACGACCGGCTACGGCCGCAGTGAATCGGCTGACGGCAGTGTCTTCAAATGGAACTTCCCGCTGCTCGGGACTTATTGGAGTGCCGCCGATATGCTCGTGCAGCACGTCGCCAAGAAAGGCAGCCTGAAAGGCAAGAAGATCGCGCTGGTCTATCACGATTCTCCTTTTGGCAAAGAGCCGATTCCCGTACTGGAAGAGCACGCCAAAAAGCATGGATTCGAATTGCTCAAGCTGCCCGTGACTCACCCGGGCGTCGAGCAAAAGGCAACCTGGCTGCAGGTTCGTCAGCAACGCCCCGACTACGTTTTCCTGTGGGGCTGGGGCGTGATGAATTCAACGGCAATTCGTGAAGCGATCAATGTTTCCTATCCGCGCCTGCAGATGTTCGGTGTGTGGTGGAGCGCGGCGGAGCCGGATGTGTTGCCGGCTGAAATGGCGGCAAAGGGCTACAACGGATTGTCTCTTGGACATTCCAACGAAAAAAATGCCGGCGTTCATAAGGACCTGATGAAGGTGCTTTACGATAAAAACAAAGGCACAGGCAAGAAAGAAGATGTCGGCCATGTTCTGTATAACCGCGGCATGATCAGCGCGATGCTATTGGTGGAATCGGTGGTGAAGGCCCAAACCAAGTTTGGCAAAAAACCTTTGACCGGTGAACAAGTGCGCTGGGGCGCCGAAAATCTCAATCTCGATGCCGCTCGCCTCAAGGCCCTTGGTTTTGATGGCATCGTCCAGCCGTTGAAAACGTCGTGCGCGGATCATGAGGGCACTCGCAAGGCACGCGTCCATACCTGGGACGGCACAACCTGGAGTTACACCTCTGACTGGTATGAAGCGGACAACAAGTTCTTGCGTCCGATGGTTGAGGCGCAGGCCAGGAAATATGCGGCCGAAAAGAAAGTGGAAGTGCGCGATTGCAAGAAGGAAAGCTGATTCGAGCTGAGGGTTAGTCTCTGGGCGTTTTGCGTAATTCTGCATAACGCCCAGCCGCGAACACTTAGACAATCTTCACTATTTTTCCATATGTCCACTGCCGCCATTTCTGCAAACACCGCCCGTCCATTGCTGTCGGTCAATGGCATCGAAGTCATCTACAACCACGTCATCCTGGTGCTGAAGGGCGTGTCACTCAATGTCCCTGAAGGTGGCATTGTGGCGCTGCTGGGTGCCAATGGCGCGGGCAAGACGACTACGCTGCGGGCCGTGTCGAATCTGCTCAAGAGTGAACGTGGTGACGTCACCAAAGGCTCGGTCGAATACCGTGGCGAAAAGGTCCATCAACTGTCACCGTCGGATCTTGTGAAGCGTGGCGTCATACAGGTTATGGAAGGCCGCCATTGTTTCGGGCATTTAACGGTAGAGGAAAATCTTCTTACCGGCGCGTATACCCGCAACGTGTCAAAAGCTGAAATCAACGCGGATCTCGAAAAGGTCTACGCCTATTTTCCGCGCCTCAAGACACGCCGCAAGGCGCAATCGGGTTACACGTCCGGAGGTGAACAGCAAATGACGGCGGTTGGCCGGGCGTTGATGTCGCGGCCAAACATGATATTGCTCGACGAGCCTTCGATGGGCCTCGCGCCGCAAATAGTCGAGGAGATTTTCGAGATCGTGCGTGACCTGAACCAGAAGGAGAAAGTGAGCTTTCTGCTTGCCGAACAAAACACCATGGTCGCGCTGCGATACGCGGATTTTGGCTACATCCTCGAAAACGGGCGGGTGGTGATGGAAGGCGCGGCAAAAAATCTTGCCGAAAACGAGGACGTGAAAGAGTTCTATCTGGGAATTTCGAAAGCGGGGCGGAAGTCGTTCCGCGATGTAAAACATTACCGCCGCCGGAAGCGTTGGCTGGCATGATGCAAGACCACTACGATGTACTCGAAGTCCGAGATCCGCAGCAGCGCGAGCGAGAGTTGTTCGCCGCATTGCCGGATCAGCTTGCCTATGCGAAATCGAATGCGCCATATTTCAGTGAGCGACTGGCAGCCATCGACGTGCGGGCCATCACCACGCGTAATGCGCTGGCCACGCTACCGGTGACGCGCAAATCCGATTTGCATGAGTTGCAGAAGCTGAACATGCCATTTGGTGGCCTGACGGCCGTTGCACCCGGAAGACTGGCGAGACTGTTTGTTTCCCCCGGTCCAATCTATGACCCCGAGGGACGAACCGCCGATTACTGGGGCACCGCGCGGCCCCTGTTCGCGGCTGGGTTTCGATCCGGCGATATTATCCACAATACTTTTTCGTATCACCTGACGCCGGCGGGATCGATGTTCGAAACCGGCGCGCATGCGCTGGGGTGTGCGGTCATTCCGGCCGGAACAGGGCAGACCGAAATGCAAGTGGCGACCATCTCGGCCTTGAGGCCCGTGGGCTATGTCGGCACGCCGTCGTTTCTCAAATTGTTGTTGGAAAAAGCCGACGAGTTACAAGCCGACGTGCGTTCGATTCGCCGGGCGCTGGTGTCGGGCGAAGCCTTCCTGCCACCGGTGCAAGCACTGCTGAAGGCGCGCGGCATCGAGGCATGCCAAGCCTATGGCACGGCGGATCTTGGCATGATCGCCTACGAATCGCCGGCCCGTGATGGCTTGATCGCCGGCGAGAATATCATTCTCGAAATTGTCCGGCCCGGTACCGGTGATCCGGTTGCCGCGGGGGAAGTTGGCGAAATCGTGATCACCACATTCAATCGCGACTACCCGTTGCTGCGTTTTGCGACCGGTGATCTGTCAGCGGTGCTGCCAGGTATTTCATCATGCGGCCGCACCAATATGCGCATCAGGGGTTGGATGGGGCGCGCCGACCAGACCACCAAAGTGCGTGGAATGTTTGTGCATCCGCATCAAGTGGCGGAAATAGTGAAGCGTCATCCGGAAGTCGCGAAGGCCCGACTGGTTGTAAGCCATATTGATGGCAATGATGCCATGCGACTGTTGTGCGAAAATGTTGCGGGATTGAATGTGGAAGGTGTTGCAGAGTCGATTCGCGAAATTACCAAGCTGCGCGGTGATGTGCTGGCGGTGAATCCTGGCACGTTGCCCAACGATGGAAAGGTCATTGAAGATATTCGCAGTTACGCTTGAGGTTGCGTGACGATCGCCCTGAAGAGCACGCTTCACATGAGCAGCGCAGGGCGCACACTGGCAACATGCAGCGATTGCAGATACGCCCGTGGGCGAAACCCTAGCATTGGTGGGCCTTCTGGGCCGAAAACGCCTGAAAAGCCGCCCCAAATGGCGTTCTACGTTTTGCCGATCAATCGCCCGCCGCTGGAAAGGCCACGACATGGTCAATTTCCAGTCTAATTCCGATTTTCTGTCCGATTTCGTGATTGTGGTGCGAGGGCACAAGTGAAAGGACATTGGCGCCGCTGGCCAGCTTGAGGGTATAGAGAATTTCCGCGCCGCGAAAAGCCTTGTGCAACACCTCTGCCTGCAACGGGCTCAAGTCATCGTGAAGTATGTCATCGGGACGCAACAGCACATCCGCATATTGGCTTTCCGCAATCTTGCCGGCAGGCAAGTTGGTGGGGCGCATGCCGCCGAGTTCCGTATCGACGCATCCATCAGCGAGCACCGTTCCCCGCAGCAAGACGCCCTGGCCCACGAAGTTCGCCACGAAACGCGATGCGGGCCGATGGTAGAGGTTGTATGCGGTGTCCCACTGCTCGATGCGGCCGCAGTTCATCACGCCGATTTTGTCGGCAATTGAAAACGCTTCATGTTGGTCGTGCGTGACCAGCAGCGCGGGGGTGGCGAGCTTGCGCAATAAGTCGCGGACTTCAAGTCCAAGGCTCTCTCGCAATTCCACATCCAGATTGGAAAACGGCTCATCGAGCAGTAGCAAGGCAGGCCGTGGCGCGAGCGCGCGCGCCAGTGCCACACGCTGTCGCTGACCGCCTGAAATCTCGTGCGGATATTTGTGCGCCTCGCCTGTCAAGCGCACGAGTGCGAGCATTTCACCCACGCGTGCGTTGGCGACTTTTGCAGCCATGCCGCGCAGTCCGAATTCGACATTGCTTGCCACAGACAAATGCGGAAAGAGCGCGTAATCCTGGAAAACCACGCCGACACGCCGGACTTCCGGTGGCAGTGATTGTTTGATGTCCGCCAGCAACCTGTCGCGCACGTGGATTTCGCCATTTGCAGGGCGCTCGAAGCCGGCAATCAATCGCAGAATAGTCGTTTTTCCACAGCCGCTTGGACCTAACAGACAGCCAATTTCACCTTCGTCCACACTGAAGGACAGATGCTCGCAGACCTGATGTCCATCCGGGTAGCTAAAGCTAACATCTTGTATCTGAAGAAACTTGCTCATGTTTTGAGTATAGAACATATGCTGCATTTGAAACTAATTTGACAAATGCGAATCGTTCGCATTAAGATTGAATGGCCAAGTACGAGAGCTGCTCACTCCAATAGATGTTGCAGGTGGCCAACGAGCAATCAACTTAATATTTTCCTGGGACCTAACGTGAAAAATCGATTTCTTGTAACACTGGTATTGGCAATTCTGACCATTGCCCCGAATGCGTCCGCAGAGCAAAAGGTGCTGAATTTATATTCGTCGAGGCACTACCAAACCGATGAGGCGCTATATGCCAATTTCGAAAAGGCCACGGGCATAAAAATCAATCGCATCGAAGGTCCCGAAGATCCGTTGATAGAGCGATTGAAAAGCGAGGGAGACAGAAGCCCGGCCGACGTCCTGATTACTGTTGACATGGGACGCCTGTTGAAAGCGCAGCAAATGGGATTGTTCCAGCCGGTGAAGTCCGCTCTGCTCGACAAATATATCCCCAACGAACTGAAGGCGCCCGATGGGTCTTGGTACGGATTCTCGGTACGTGCGCGCCCAATCTTCTATGCCAAGGCACGCGTTGATGCAAGCAAACTTCCGGACTATGAATCGCTGGCAGACCCAAAATGGAAGGGAAAAATCTGTGTGCGTTCTGGCATGCATCCGTACAACTTGTCGCTGATGTCGTCAATCATTGCCGCCAACGGACCTGACAGGGCCGAGGCTTGGGCGAGGGCAGTCGTCGCAAACATGGCGCGCACACCGAAAGGCGGTGATACCGACCAGATCAAAGCGGTAGCCGCCGGGGAATGCGATGTCGCCTTGGGTAATACATACTACTTCGCACGAATGATGAAATCCGACAAGCCAGAGGATCGTGCGATCGTCGAAAAGGTAGGCGTGATTTTTCCAAACCAGTCAAACCGGGGTACACATATCAATATCTCAGGTGCGGGTGTCGCCAAATACGCGCCGAACAGGGATGCAGCCATCAAGTTTCTTGAGTATTTGGCAAGTCCCGGTGCCCAATACTATTTTGCCAATGGCAACAATGAATACCCGGTGGTTGGCAAAGCCGAGAATCGCGAGCTCAAACTTCTTGGCGAATTCAAGCGTGACCCACTCGCGATGGACATGGTCGGAAAGAACTATGCCGCAGCGGCGCAAACATTTGACCGCGCGGGCTGGAAGTAAACTGCGCGCAATTGCGTTCCAAGTTGCGACCAGTTAAGGTTTGCGCTGTCGATGAGCAACTACCTTTTTGGTGGACAAAGAACTTGCGCTGGACGCGTGATCGCACGCGAGGCCAATATGACCGGAATGAGACCAACGCCTACTATTGCCAGTGATGCGGTCGACGCTTCGGCCAGGCGTTCGTCCATCGCGAGGCTATACGCCTGAACGGCCAACGTATCGAAATTAAACGGGCGCAAGACAAGCGTGGCGGGCAGTTCTTTCATCACATCCACAAATACCAGCAATGCGGCGGAAATCAGGCTGCTCCGAAGCAGGGGAACGTGTACCCGAATTGCCACGCCCGATGGGTTCGCGCCAAGTGATCGAGCGGCATCGTCCATGCTTGGTGTGATCTTGGCGAGACCCGCGTCGACACTCTGCAGTGCAATGCCGAGAAAGCGAATCAGGTAGGCATAGATCAGCAAAACGGCACTACCCGTCAGAAGCAAGGGTACGGCGTGCCCGGATATTCTTTCCATGAGGTCAGCCAGCCCATGGTCGAGATGCGCAATTGGAATGAGTATGCCTACAGCGATTACGGTTCCAGGTATGGCATAGCCCAGGCCAACGGCGCCATTTACCAGACGGCTCCAGCGACTTTTCAGCACCCGTGCCCCATAAGCCAACAGCAAGGCGACTGTGATTGCGATCAGCGCCGTAATTGCGGCCACGACGAAACTATTTCCGGCAAGCTGGACAAAGCGAGCCCCAAAACTCGTGTCGCCATCGCCAATCGATAGTTTCAGAAGAATTATTGTCGGCAATGCAAATCCGATAAATATCGGAATAGTGCAGGCCACTGTCGCGCTCCAGCCAGCCATTCCGTTGAGGGTGATCCGCGGACGCGTCTGGGTACCCCCTTGGTGGAAACGCGAACGCCGCCTGGACGCATGTTCAATCACTATCACCATCGAGACAAATAGCAGGAGAATGGCGGCAAGTTTGCTGGCAGATGCTCGGTCACCTTGCGAAAACCACGCATTGAAAATGCCCGTTGTAAATGTAGGCAAGCCAAAATAGGAGACGGTGCCGTAGTCTGCCAGCGTTTCCATTAATGCCAGGGCGGCGCCGGCCGCGATGGCGGGACGCGCTAGCGGAAGTGATATTCGCCAGAAGATGCCGAGGCGGCCATAGCCAAATGTGCGACCGGCTTCGGCGAGTGAAGAGGATTGATCGAGGAATGCCACACGCGCCAGTACGTAGACATAAGGGTAGAGCACGAAGGTGAACATGGCTGCCGCCCCTTCGAGCGAGCGAATCTCTGGAAACCAGTAGTCGGTTTTCGCCTGCCAGCCGAATGACTCTCGCAGAAATCCTTGTATGGGGCCTGCAAACTGAAGGACATCGGTGTAAGCGTACGCCATGACATAGGCTGGCATCGCCAGTGGCAGGATCAGCAGCCACTCAAACGCGGCGCGACCTGGGAAATCGTGTTGCGCGGTGATCCATGCGCACATTGTGCCGATCGACACAACGCCGATTGCCACCGCTGCCGCCAGCAAGAGGCTGTTGCTGATCAGTTCCGGCAAGGTGGTGCGAACGATATGTGTCCATGCGCCGCCGTCAGCGGCAAAAATGCTGAATACGAGACCTGCAATTGGAACGAGTATCAACAATGCCACCGCGGCACCGAGATAGCGCAAACTGTCTGTCCATTCGAGATTTGGTCGGCGGCTCACAGGGTGAAATTTCATTATTGGCAACGATCTCAAGATGTAAATTGTAACAAGAATCATTATTGATTGGTCTCAACGCGAACGCGCCAAGTTTGTGGCTGATCAATAACCGCTTTCACAAAAAGAATTACATTGAATTTGCCTCATGGTTTCAGTACACTTACGCGTTTTTCAAGTTCCGGGAGCTTTTCGCCGCATCCACTCTGGATATGGCCTAACTTCCGATAATCTGCAGGCAAATCGGACGATCTAGCACGTCGCCTCAGGAGAGTTGAAGTTGGTCACTGCAAAAGCAAAAACGAAATCAAAAGTTGGCAGCAAGGTTGCCAAGGTCGCGACCGCCAAGGTTGCCAAGGGCAAAGTAGCGAGTAAAGTGGTACCGAAGGCACCAAAGAAAGTGCCCCCAAAGCCGGCCCCCAAAGCCGTAAAGAAAACGGTGCCGAAGCCAGCCCCCACGGTCGCAAAGAAGACTGCTGTCAAGATGCCGGTTGGAGCGCATAAGATGCCCGCAGACAGGCATGTAGCTGTCGCGCCGCCACCCGCAAACAAATCGCTTCCGAAACCCAGCAATGTAAAGGTTGGCGGAGGAATGTCGGAAGCCGAAGTGGTCAAGCAGGCCAGGACCGACTACATGTCAAAGCAGCAGCTTGCGTTTTTCAAGCAGCGTCTTCTCGACTTGCAGAGTGAACTGCGTGAAAATGCGGGCGCGACCACGGAGCACTTGCGCGAGCTTTCAGTGGCACCCGATCCAGCCGATCGCGCAACACTCGAAGAAGAGCACGCGCTTGAACTACGTACGCGTGATCGGGAGCGCAAACTGCTGAAAAAAGTGCAGTCTGCGCTCATGCGAATCGAAGATGGAAGCTACGGATATTGTGAGGAAACCGGCGAACCCATCGGCATTCAGCGTCTGATGGCGCGTCCGACAGCGACGTTGACTATCGAAGCGCAGGAGCGTCGGGAATTGAAGCAAAAAATGTACGGTGAGTGATTCACCATTTTCGTCAGCTATCAAACGGCCACGCAAGTGGCCGTTTGCATTTCTGCGATTGGGATTTACTCGGGATCGACCAGTCTGCGTGCACCATTGAAGCGTTTTTTCCAGTAGGTGTCAGACATGTCCACGATTTCCACGCCTTTGCCGCGCGAGGGTGCATGCACGAATCGCCCCTCACCCAGATAAATGCCCACGTGCGAAAAGCGGCGCTTCAGCGTGTTGTAGAACAACAGATCGCCGGGAAGGAGTTCGCTTTGTTCCACAGGATTGCCGACTTTACTCATCTCAATTGAACTGCGCGGCAATTCCATTGCCAGCGCTTCGCCAAATACATGGCGGACGAATCCGGAACAGTCGAAACCCTGTTCCGGCCCGTTTCCGCCGAACTGGTAATTCACACCAATCGAGGAGAGCGCATGCATTAGGAGATTCTGCATCCGGCGTGAACCGACACTCGTTGTGACTACCGCTGTCTCAGCAGCTGAAGAGATGGCGGGAACATCCTTGATGGCCGGCCGGGCGTCCACGTTCGCTTGCACGGCACTTGCCGTGAAAATCAGTAACGCGGCGCATGACAAACTATTTTTCACGCGCCCATCTTACCGCGTACTACGATCCAGATTCCGCGTCTTTTCGCGACAAGCTGCATTCGATGATCGATGCTCACAAAAGCCGCCGAACATCGAGGCGCGGCAAACTAGCGGCGCTGCCAAACCTGCCATTTTTCTTTGCCCGCAAACACAGGAATCGAATCCGTTGGCACTTGAACGTCAATCAACTCAAAATCCTTCGCGAGCAGGGACGTGAGCATTTCCGGATCGATACCGAACGGTGGTCCTTTCACGGTCTGGTCGAAATAGAAAAAGCCGAAGAGCTTGCCGCCAGGTAACAACAGCCGGGAAACTCGCTCTGCCCATGCGGTTCGCAATTTGATCGGCAATGCGCACATGAAGGCCCGTTCGTAAATCATCTCAAATCGTTCCTTCGCCAGATCGTCGCCGAAAAAATCCGCTTCTCGCACGTGCGCGCCCAGCGGTCCGAGAATCTTGCGCGCTTGCGCGACGGCGACCGGCGAAAAATCAATCGCCGTGACAGGCCAGTTGGCGTCAAGCAGAAGGCGTGCCTCATGGGCCGAGCCGCAGCCTGGAATCAAGGTTTTTTTTGGTGCCGGATGGCGGGAGACATAGTCAGCCAGACATTGCGGCACCGCGCCCTGGTCCCATGGAATGAAATCAGCCTCGAAGCGTACATCCCAAAAGGCAGGCGTTGCCGGGTCATGGCGCGGAAAACTGGGATTGCCGGAAGATGAACTCATGCGCGAATTATAGGGCTCGTTTTCATGGGTTGATACTGGCAAACCGGCGGTTTGTCTCACTGTTTTTGACTTTGATCACCGTTGCCGATAAGGTGCGCCAAGTTTCAACAAGTCTGGGACGGTTGTGCCATGCAAAAAATAGCGAGAACGGCGTTGCACGCGATGGGGATCATTGTGGTATCTGTACTGGTGGCGGCATGTAGCGAGACGGCCAGCGTACCGGGTGCGACACTGACGTTGAATGGATGCCGCGCGGCCAACGTGGACAATGAAGTCCGATGCGCCACGCTCGATGTTTTTGAGAATCGGGAGACAAAGCAAGGTAGGAAGATCGCCATGAATATTGTGGTGCTGCCAGCCACCGCGCGCATCAAGGAAGCCGATCCGGTCTTTCTCTTTGCGGGTGGCCCCGGGCAGGCCGCGACCGAACTCGCGCGAGAGTCGCTGATAATCCTCGGTGGGCTCAATGGCAAGCGGGACATTGTGCTTGTCGATCAGCGCGGCACGGGAAAATCCAATGGCCTTGGCTGCAGGTTTAGCGACCGCAACACACCGGAAACAGTCGACCCGATCAAGCGTGACCAGGTAAACCGCAAGCTTCTCCTGGAATGCCGGGACAAGCTCGCAAAACGAGCCGACCTGACGCAATACACGACAACCATTGCCATGGCCGACATCGATGACGTGCGCGCCGCCCTTGGGTACGACAAGATAAACCTGTGGGGCGCCTCGTATGGGACGCGGGCGGCGCTGGAATACACGCGGCGCTATCCTGCCCACGTACGAAGTGTTGTCCTCGATGGCGTCGCTCCGCCGTCAATGATGATGCCGGTCACGTTTTCGCGTGACGCAGGCGCGGCCTACGACAAGATGCTGTCCGCGTGCGCCCAAGAGCGCGCATGCGTAAAGCAGTTTCCACAATTGAAATCGCAGGTCGATGAATTGCTGGCAAGCCTTGACAAGCAGCCGCAAAAAGTTTCCCTGCCAGATGCACTGACGGGCATTCTTCGCGAGGTGGCGGTTACAAAAGATGCCGTGTTAAGGGCGATTTTTTCCACCTTGTACGTGCCGGAGATGACCGCACTTCTGCCTGAACTACTGGTCAGCGCAAAAGAGGGCCGGTATGCACCGCTGCTGGCCATGACTTCTGCATTTGGCGAATTGGCGGAAGAAAAAATGTTCTTGGGCATGCAGTTTTCGGTTGTGTGTGCCGAGGATGTTCCGCGTATTGGCGCGGATAAAGGCGAGCTGGTTGCGGCGCCGTTCGGGGGGATGTTTGTGCGCGACTATTTAAAGGCCTGCAATGACTGGCCCCGGGGGGCGATGGCGAAGGACTTCCATCAACCGGTCGGATCGGACAAACCCGTGTTGATTCTGAGTGGAGGCCTCGATCCGGTCACACCGGCACTATTCGGCGAAGAGGTAAAGAAGTCCTTGACGAATGCCCTGCATCTGGTGGCAAACAACATTGGCCATGGCGTGAGTGGGCGCGGCTGTGCCCCAAAGCTGATCAAGAGGTTCATCGAGACCGCCAACGTGGCAAGTCTTGATGGCCAGTGCCTTGATCGTTTGCCGCGACCGATGTTCTTTGAGCCGATGCAAAAAAAAGCGGAGCATGGAATTGCCAGCCTGGAAAGAAGCCCGCCGCAACGACTGACGGAAGGGGCTGCGAAATGATTGAAGTCCGTGGTCTGAATAAACGATTTGGCGAGGTCAAGGCCGTTGACGGCGTTTCGTTTACGGCAAAAAGCGGTGCCATCACGGGGCTGCTTGGCCCGAACGGTGCCGGCAAGACGACAGCCATTCGTATGATCGGTACGTTGATTTCCATCGATGCCGGCACAGTGAATATCGATGGCATCAATGTGGCAGGCGACCCGGACGGCGCGCGCCGCGCTTGTGGGCTGCTTACCGACTCGCGGGGTGTTTATGTGCGAATGACCGCGCGAGAGAATATTCGCTATTACGCGGAACTGCGAGGCATGGATATCGCGCGGTCTGAGAAAGTGCTGGCCAGGTTTGTCGACTGGCTTGACATGAAATCGATATTGGACCGGCGCACGGACGGCTTCTCGCAAGGCGAACGCATGAAAGTCGCCATCACCCGGGCACTGATCCACGAGCCCGACAACGTGATCCTTGATGAGCCGACCAATGGGCTTGATGTCATGAGCACGCGGGCGCTGCGCGAATTGATCAGGCGCTTGAAGGCCGAAGGGCAGACTGTCATGTTCTCCAGCCATGTCATGCAGGAAGTGGCGGCTTTATGTGACGAGATAATTATCATTGCCAGGGGGCGCGTGACGGCACAGGGGACTACAGACCAGTTACTGGAAATGAGTCGCAAGGACAATCTGGAAGATGCTTTCGTCGCGCTCTCGGAAACGCATGAGTTGCGGCCGGAGGTTGCATGATGTTGGCGACAATTTTTACCGTCTGCAAGAAAGAGCTCACCGACCATTTGCGCGACAAGCGGACGGCGACGATGATCTTCCTGCTGTCGATTGCAATGGGGCCAATCATGCTGGCCGGAATGAGCTATTTTATTTCGAGCATCGAAAAGAAGGCCGAAGCCCGCGAGGTCTACGTGCAGGGCAAGGAAAACGCTCCGCAACTCGCCAATTTTCTGGCACGTCAGGACATCACCATTCTGGAGCCAAAGCCGGATTTCCGTGAATTGATCAAAACCGGCAAGCACGATCCAGCGCTGGTTATCCCAAAGGACTTCCAGGAAAAATTCTTGACCGGCGCCGCAAATGTGGAGCTGATCTTCGATGACACCCGCCAGGACTCCGGAAATGTGTCGATTGGCGTGCTGCGCCGTCTGATCTCCGGTTTTAACGGCGAAGTCACCAACCAGCGGCTGATTGCGCGTGGCGTTTCGCCGCTAATCGGCCGTCCCGTTGAAGTACGCAATGTCAATATGGGTACGCCATCGCAACGCGCGGCACAAATACTCTTCATGATCCCGTTCATCACGCTGATCGTCTGTGTCACGGGCTGTACCGCGATCGCCATTGATATGACCGCAGGCGAGCGCGAGCGCGGATCGCTCGAACCTCTGTTGATGAATCCAGTCAGTCGTGGTGCCCTGACCACTGGTAAATGGCTTGCCGTCGGTGTCTATGGTGTCGGCGTTGTAGCGCTCACGCTGACCGGATTCTGGTTGACGCTGAGGTTCATGCCGATGCCCAAGCTTGAAACGGTCATGTCGATCACCGGCATGCAGTTTCTCGGCTTTGGGTTGACCATGTTGTCCTTTGCGCCGGCCATGGGCGCGCTGCAAATGCTTATCGCCACTTATGGCCGCACGTTCAAGGAAGCGCAGACCTACGTGAGTTATCTCATTACCGCCGTCTCGATGATTCCCATGGTGACGATATTTGGGCAACTGAAGGATGCTACGTGGCAGCTTTTCGTGCCGATGCTCGGGCAACTGATGGTCATAACCCGTATCTTGCGAGGTGACCCGGTGGATGCGATGCATTTCCTGGTTCCGCTGGCAATCAATACGGTTATTACCGCTTTCGCAATCCTGCTGATTTCGAAACTCCTGACAAAGGAGAAAATAATTTTCGGGCGGGCATAGCGAATTCGGTGATGCACGCCGTGAGAAGCCGTTGCCGCACGGTATGATCGTGGCATGTCTGAATTGAGAGAATTGTTCGGCCCCGCGGGCCCCTTGGCGAAACGCATTGAGGGATTTCGCCACCGCGAGAGTCAAATCGAAATGGCGGAAAAGATCGGTGAGGCCATCGATCGTGCGGGAGTCCTGATCGCCGAAGCAGGCACAGGTACTGGCAAGACCTTCGCCTACCTGGTACCGGCATTGCGTTCTGGCGGCAAGGTCATTATTTCCACCGGCACCAAGACTTTGCAGGACCAGCTCTTTCACCGTGACATTCCGACGGTAAAAGGCGCGATGAATATTCCTGTCAGCACGGCCTTGCTGAAGGGGCGCGCCAACTATGTATGCCTTCATCACCTGGACAATGCTGTCGCCGATGGCCGTTTCCTGAATCGTGACGACACGAGGCATATCCAGGTCATTCGCCGCTTCGCGGATCGCTGCCTCAACGGTGGCGGTACCGGCGACAAATCCGAACTACCGGATGTGCCGGAGCGATCAGGCGCCTGGTCGATGGCGGTATCCACGCGCGAAAATTGTCTTGGTTCGCAATGCAGCCAGGTGGAAGCCTGCTTCGTCATGAAAGCGCGCAAGGCCGCCATGGAGGCGGAGGTGGTCGTGGTCAATCACCATCTTTTCTTTGCGGATCTGGTACTAAAAGACGACGGTGCGCAGGATTTGTTGCCGGCATGCAATACCGTGATCTTCGATGAGGCCCATCAATTACCGGAAACGGCAACGATGTTCTTCGGTGATGTCGTGACGACTTCGCAACTGACTGAACTTGCGCGCGACGCGCGCCTGATGGGCATCGCGCATGCCGCGGATTTCAAGGACTTACAGGAAGCGGCGCTCGTGCTTGACAAATCTGCACGCGATCTGCGTCTGGTGATGACCGAGGACTCCGCGAGGTTGCCTGGGCAGGCGGTAACCGAGCGCGAAGGTTTCGACTTGGCTTTTACCGATACGCAAGAAAAGCTCGCGGAACTGCGGGAAATGCTCGAGAGTCAAGCGGGCCGTGCGCAGGAACTGGGAAACTGCCTTGAACGCGCGGATGAGTTTGCCGCACGCATGGCGGGCTGGCGCGGTGACGGCAAGCAGGGACCGGTTGAAGGGTATATCCGGTGGGCGGAAGTATTTGGTCATTCGCTCGCGTTTCACCTCACGCCACTGTCGGTGGCGAGTATTTTCCACGAACAGGTTTTCGCCCAAAAGCGCGCATGGATATTTACCTCCGCCACCCTTGCCGTGAAGGGCGAATTCGCGCATTACCAACGAGAACTGGGGTTGGTGGACGACGAACGTGCCGACGACTTTGAAGGCGATGCCTTCAATGAACGGCGGGTGGTGACGGCGACCTGGCCTTCGCCGTTTGACTATCCGCAACAGGCGTTGCTCTATGTCCCCGAGAAAATGCCTGCACCCAATACGCCCGATCATACCGAGGCGGTGGTTGCCGCGTCCCTGCCGCTGATTGAGGCGGCCGAGGGCCGCGCGTTTCTATTGTTCACTTCGCTACGGGCGATGGATCGTGCCTACGAGTTTCTAAAGGACCACTGGGCGCGCAAAGGCTGGGATTACCCGCTAATGGTGCAGGGCGAAGGAACCCGAACTGAGCTTCTGGATCGTTTCCGCAAACTCGGCAATGCCGTTCTGGTGGCCAGCCAGTCTTTCTGGGAAGGCGTAGATGTAAAGGGCGAATCATTATCGCTGGTGGTGATCGACAAGCTGCCGTTCGCGCCGCCAGACGATCCGGTGCTGGCCGCGCGCATTGATGCTATCACCCAGTCCGGCGGAAATGCCTTCATGCAGTATCAGGTGCCGCATGCCGCCATCAAGTTGAAGCAAGGTGCGGGCCGGCTGATTCGCGATGAGACCGACCGCGGCGTGCTGATGATTTGTGATCCACGGCTGGTTGAAAAGCCCTATGGCAAGCGCATCTGGCAGAGTCTGCCGCCGATGAAACGCACGCGCCACGAAGCCGAGGCAGTGCAGTTTTTTCGAAGCAACGCATCCGGCGACGCGTAACAGGATCAGCAGAAAACTCAATTTCAGGAATTCGTCAGCTGGAAATGGCCGGACGCGAGTGAAAAGCTCACCGAAAACGCCGGAACGGCGCTGCCGACAAGCCTGCATGCGAGCACAGGCTCGGCACCCAATCGGGGTGCCATAGCGGAAGTCCGATTTCTCAAAGTCTTGAACTTCTGGTCGGAATATCCTGTATAATCAACAGGTTTTGTTGATTGCAGCGCGACTTGATGTTGCTGAACAACAAATCATTTTGCAATGTCGTGGGGGCGCAGTTCATTTCTCACGTATGTGTAGTAGCGAAAATCGCCTTAAATAATATCCGCTACGGCATGCGTCAACCGTTTCATGAGGCCATCGTTTTAACGATAGCGGTTCTGTCACAGGTTGTATCGATGGGCAAAAAGGAACCGCTTCGAACGTATGCGCCAATTGTATTGGGCGCGCCGATCGGGGCAAGAAGTGTCTCGTTTAACTTACTCACTCAAGGAACACAAATGAAGAAAATCATCGCAATCGTCGCCGCGTTCTTCGCGTCGATCTCGATCGCGTTCGCAGCCGTGAACGTAAATACCGCGACCAAAGAAGAGCTGATGAGCCTGAACGGCATCGGCGAAGTGAAGGCGCAAGCGATCATCGATCATCGCACCAAGAATGGCCCGTTCAAGTCACTCGCTGACGTGGACAAGGTGCCCGGTATTGGTGAAGGCACGTTGAAGAAAATTGAAAAAGACGTGAGCCTTTCCGGCAAGACCACCGTCGCTGCTCCCGCGGCCGCTGCGGTTGCGCCAGCCAAGGCTGAAGCCAAAGCTGAAAAGAAAGAAATCGCCGCCACCAAGAAAGACGAAAAAGCCGCAGTCGCTGCTGACGTCAAGAAGGCCGACGCAAAGGCCGACGCTAAAGCCGTCAAGAAAGAAGTCGCTGCCGACAAAAAGGAAGTAAAAGCCGTTGCCGCTGCCGATGCCAAGAAAGTTGACGCCAAGGCCGATGCCAAAGCCGCGAAGCTGGAAGCCGCCGCCGCGAAAAAAGAAGCCGCTGCTGCCAAGAAAGCAGAAAAAGCTGCTGCCGCCGCGGAAGCAAAGAAGGGCAACGCGAAGGCTGACGCCAAGGCTGTCAAGAAAGACGCTGCTGTCACGGCGAAGGAAGAAAAAGCAGTTGCTGCCGAAGCCAAGAAAGCTGACAAGAAGGAAGCGAAAGTAGAAAAAGCCAAGGCAGACAAGAAAGCTGACGAAGTAAAAGAGGCTGCCAAGAAGTAATCGAGCCGTTCTGATATAAAAACCCGCGAATGATCGCGGGTTTTTTTTCGGCCCTTTCCGCCGCCGCGCTCAACTCGACAGCAACGTCGCTTCAATTTCCGCGAACGTCGTCGCCACGCCAGACGACGGAATCATCATTCCCAATTGGCGCTCGATCTGCGTGAGTGAAAAAATACCGCAGATGTCAGTCATGCCATGCGCACCGGTTTCCATGACCAGCGCGTGCTGGCGTCCACTATGGCGCAGGCTGGCGATGACCTCGCCAACCTTGGCGAGCTTTACATCGGCGATCGGAATGGCGCCAAGCTTGTCCAGCGGGGTCATGATGTCCGATACCAGGATTTCGCTGTGCTTCACGCGATGTTCCTGGCTGAATCGCAGGAGCTTTTCGCCGAGAATATCGGGCGCCGAGATGATGCCCGCAAGGTTTCTTTCCTCGCTCATCACGAGCAATAGACGTACGCCACGTTGCACCATGTACGCATGCGCCGCGTCCACGCTGGTTTGCGGTTCAACCAGCGCCGAATGCGTATGGCGCAGGTCGGTCATCGCGTCCAAGGCTGGCGATTCTGGCGCAATGGATTTCGGCGGGGCCGGGCGGGCGATAAAGACCTGGCCGCTTAGAGGTTGCTCGATCAAGGGATGATAGTTGCGCATTGCGAAATGCCTCCTGCGGCAATTGATGACATCCGGGCCAGGTGGCACCCGGGCAAACAACCGGCGGCCGTGTTATCCAGCTTGATCGGCAGATGAATGTCATCGGGGTCGTGCCGGAATGCCATGACTGCTTCCACAATGTTGGCAAATCAGCACTTGGCGCCGATTGCCTTTGCCCGCTGCGTCGAAAGTTCGCCTTCGCGTTTGGCAGCGTCCCGATCCCAGCTTTCATCTACCCAGCCGACCAGATGCTCCCGCGCAATTTCCGTCAATGCACCGACAAACGCCTGCGTGTCATTGGCGACGGGGATGTACTGGAATTCACTGCCACCAGCCTTCAGGAAAGTGGTTTTGCCTTCATCGGCGATTTCTTCCAGCGTCTCCAGGCAATCCGCGCCGAAGCCCGGGCAGATGACATCTATGCGTTTTGTACCTTGTTTCCCTAGAGCTTCAAGCGTCTTGTCCGTGTAGGGCTGCAGCCATTCCGCGCGCCCGAAGCGTGACTGAAAGGTGACGATGAACTGGTCTTTCGACAAGCCCAGTTCATCAGCGATGAGGCGCGCGGTTTTGTGGCACTGGCAATGATAAGGGTCGCCCTTGTCGAGATGAAATTTCGGCAGTCCGTGAAACGTCATGAGCAACTTGTCCGTCGCGAAATTGGGCCGGCCGATCTTCATCCACTCGGCCTTCACATTTTCGGCGACGGCTTTGATATACGCGGGATGATCGTGATAGCTACGTACCATGCGGATTCCCGGCACGTTGCGTTTTTGCATCAGCACGCGGGCGAGTTGGTCAAAGGTCGCGCCGGTCGTGCTCGACGCATATTGCGGATAGAGCGGGAGGATCAGGAGGTTTTCGCAGTTGGCACTCTTGAGTTTGTCGATGCCGGTTTCAATCGAGGGATTGCCGTAACGCATCGCGTATTCGACCTTCAGCGGGCTCTTGACGATCTCGCCCAAGTACCCGCGCAACATTTGTGCCTGCCGGGCCGTATACACCCGCAGCGGCGAACCTTCCTTCATCCAGATGCCGGCGTATTTCTTGGCGGTTTTCTTCGGCCGCGTATTGAGGATGATGCCGTTCAGGATCAGCCACCAGATCGCCTTGGGAATTTCTACGACGCGCGTATCGGAAAGAAATTCCTTGAGATAGCGGCGCACCGCCGGTGCGGTCGGTTCGTCCGGCGTGCCAAGATTTACCAGCAAGATGCCGGTCGCGGATGGGGTGCCGTGGGTAAAAGCGGGCTCGGGTTGGTAGGCCATTTTTGATCAGTAAAGTCTAGCACTGGCGAGGTATGCAGGCCGAAAATGCTCCGAAAGGCTCGCCAGTGCTAGTGTTTAATAGTAATGCCATGTCAAAGTTCGTCATTCCCGCACAGGCGGGAATGACGAAAAAGCTGGCGACGAGATTACCCTTAATGCTGACTCAGCGCCGACGACAATAATTTCGCCGTCACGTCTACAATCGGGATGACCCGCTCATACGCCATGCGTGTCGGGCCGATGACTCCGACGGTGCCGACAATCTGCCCGTCAACTTCATAGGGAGCCGTCACCACCGAGAATTCATCCAGCGGCACGAGTGTTGATTCGCCGCCGATGAAAATGGTCACACCTTCGGCGCGCTGACTTACGTCCAGCAATTCCATCAACTGCGTTTTTTCGTCAAATACATTGAACAACCGGCGAATGCTCTTCATGTTCACGGAAACATCGTCAACGTCCAGCAGATTGCGCTCGCCCGAGACCACCACGCCCGACGAATCCGATCCCTGGCCGCGCGCATCGACCACGGCTGACATCAGCGTCGAAATGTCGCGATGCAATTGCGAGAGCTCGAACTTCACCTTGTCGCGCAGTTGATCGAAATCGTAGCCGGTGTAATGGGCGTTGATGAAATTGGCGGCTTCGGTCAATTGCGAAGGCAAAAAGGCTTTTTCGGTAATCAGGATACGGTTCTGCACGTCGCCATCCGAGGCGACGATGATCAGCAGGACACGCTTTTCCGACAGCGGCATGAATTCGACATGTTTGAGCCCGACGCCGCGGCGGCGCGGCGTGATCACGATACCGGCAAAATGGGTGAGATCGGAAAGCAGTTGCGAGACGGATGCGACCACCTGTCGCGGATCATCCGGCCGGATATTGTGTTCAAGCTGCTGGCGATCAATTTGTTCCAGCGGCTGGATGGTCAGCAGCGTATCGACGAACAGGCGATAGCCCTTCGGCGTCGGAATGCGACCGGCGGAAGTGTGCGGACTGGCGATGTATCCCATCTCTTCAAGATCCGCCATGACGTTGCGAATCGATGCGGGGAAAGTTCCATGCCTGAATACTTGGAAAGCGCGCGCGAGCCGACCGGCTGTCCGTCGACGATATAGCGTTCGACGAGAATTTTGAGCAGGGTTTGGGCGCGTTCGGACAACATGGGACTATTGTGGCAAAAAAAGAGACGGTTGTGTGCGGCCTTTATTAATGCCATGCGTTTTGTGTTTTTGCGCGGTGAATCATCGCTGCCAAATGTGCTTTGAAACGCTGCGCCGCAGTTTCAATGCGCAATCCTGTGATTTAATTCGGCTAAATGATAAACAAGTTCAAAACGATCGCGATCATCGCCAAGCCTGATGGCAACGGCGTGACCGCGCCCCTCAACACCCTGATCGATGTGCTGAAACGCCGTGGAATAGTGGTGCAGCTCGATACGCGCACCGCTAGTTTCGCGACCGTGCAACCGGACAAGGTCATGCCACGCGATCCCCTGGATGCATTGATCGAGGACGCTGACCTGGCCATCGCCGTGGGGGGAGATGGGACCATGCTAGGCGTGGCACGCATCGTGGCGCGCCACGGTGTGCCGCTGGTGGGCATCAACCTTGGGCACCTGGGTTTCCTGACGGATATTTCCGCGGACGGCGCCGCCGAGGCGCTTTCAGACCTGCTCGATGGCAAATTTCATGAAGAACAGCGCACCCTGCTTGAGGCCGAAATCATCCGTGACAACGAATCGATATTCCGCTCGGTCGCGCTGAATGATGTGGTGGTCAGCCGCGGTGCGATGGGCACGATGATTGAGTTTGCCGTGGAAGTGAATGGTGAGTTCGTCTATTCCGCGCGCGCCGATGGCCTGATTATCGCCACGCCGACCGGGTCCACCGCCTATGCCTTGTCCGCCGGCGGGCCGATCCTGCAGCCGGGCCTGCCGGCCATCTCGCTGGTGCCTATCTCTCCTCACACGCTTTCCAATCGGCCGATCGCCATTTCCTCCACCTCGGAAGTTCGCGTGAAATTGCTGCACGGGATCAACGCGCGGGTAAATTTTGACGTTCAATCGTATTTCGATCCGACCACGGATGATGTGGTCGCGGTGCGCGCTCACCCCAAACCACTAAGGCTGCTGCATCCGCTTGGTTATTCATACTTTGCGATGTTGCGCACCAAGTTGCACTGGAATGAGCGAACTTCCTGATACATGCTGCGCTCCCTGACCATCCGCGATTTCGTCATCGTCGATCGCCTTGAACTCGATTTCGAGAGCGGATTCACCACGCTCACCGGCGAAACCGGCGCCGGCAAATCGATCATGATCGACGCGCTGTCGCTCGCGCTGGGCGCACGCGCCGAAGCCAATGTAGTGAGAGTCGGCCAGACCCGTGCGGAAATCGCCGCCGAGTTTGATCTTTCCTCTGTTAAGTCCGCGCGCAAATGGCTTGCCGAAAACGAACTCGCGGCAGCAGGGGAGGGGAACGATGAGGACAATGCGGACGACGCAAATGTCTGCCTGTTTCGCCGTGTGCTTGACGTCGGCGGGCGCTCGAAGTCCTTCATCAATGGCAACTCGGTCACGCTTTCGCAGATGCGCGATCTGGCCGGGCGTCTGATCGACATACACGGCCAGCACGAACACCAGACCTTGCTGCGGCGCGACGCACAACTCGCGCTGCTCGACGATTTTGCGCAAAACGACGCGCTGCTGGCTGACGTGCGCGAGCGGCATGGCGCATGGTCGCAACTCGCCAACATCCGCGCGGCGCGCGAAGCCAACGAAGCGGCCATCGCACGCGAATTCGAGGATCTGACCTGGCAAATCGGCGAAGTGGAAAAATTCAATTTCACCGTTTTGCGCTGGGAAGATACGCAGGCCGACCAGCGCCGGCTCGCCAATGCCGCGAGCCTGATTGCCGCCGCCGAAGCCGCGGTAAACGGCTTGTCTGAAGCGGACAACGACGTGCTCTCGCGAATCGATGAACTGTCCGGTGATCTCGGCGACGCGGCCGAAACCGATCCCGCCCTGTCGGACTCCGTTGCGCTCATCAATAGCGCCGCCGTGGAATTGCGCGAGGCGGTGACCGGTCTGCGGCATTATCTGCGCAAACTCGATGTCGATCCCGGTCGCCTTGCCGATCTCGATCGTGAAATTGCCGACGTGCAGGAAATCGCCCGCAAGTTCCGCATTGAGCCCGCGCGCATTCCTGAATTCCTGGCGCAAAAGCGCGACCGGCTGGCTGCCTTGGGCGGTGGACAATCACTTGATGCGCTGATCGAACAGGAACGCGCCGCGTTGAACGCATTCATGGACGTCGCAAAAAAACTCACCCGTTCACGCCAGGCAGCCGCAAAGAAATTCGCATCGGATGTGACCAGGTCGCTGCAGCAACTCGCGATGGCCGGTGGTAAGTTCGCCGTGGAATTCTCCGCGCGTGAGCCCTCCGCAAATGGCCTGGAAGGCTGCGAATTCCAGGTCTCCGCGCACGAAGGCCAGCCGCTCGGACCGCTGGCGAAGATCGCCTCGGGCGGCGAACTCTCGCGCATTTCGCTCGCGATCCAGATGATGGCCTCGGCCAAAGGCGGCGTCGGCACGATGATCTTTGACGAAGTAGACGCCGGCATTGGCGGACGCGTGGCGGAAGTCGTGGGCCGATTGCTGCGCGCGCTCGGCCAAAACCATCAGGTGCTGGCGGTCACGCATCTGCCGCAGGTGGCGGCGTGTGCGCAGCATCAGTTCCAGGTGGCAAAAGCAGCGAAAGAGGGCGTGGTGACCACGTCGATTGTGCCGCTCACCGACGCGAGCCGCGTCGATGAGATCGCGCGCATGCTGGGTGGCATCACGATTACGGTGGCGACCAAGCGTGCGGCAGCAGAGATGCTGGAAAACGCGGCGCGCCTGGAATCAAAAGACTAGTATTGGCGCAGCTTTACAGAGGTTTTCGTTCTGTCAGCCGCACCAGTGCTTGAGTGTTAATGTCTCTCGCTACTTTCCCCGCTTCGCCAGAATCGCCTCAATCTCATCCATGATCCGATTCATCCGCGTGGCGACGGCTTTGTACGGCGCCGGTGAGGCAAGGTCGACGCCCGCGGCTTTCACCATCTCGTACGGATAGTCAGAGCTGCCGGCACTCAGCAGTTTCATATACCGGTCCTTGGCACCCGGCTCGTTTTTCAGCACCGACTCCGCAAACAGTGAACTCGCGGCAATCGAGGTCGCGTATTGATAAACGTAGTAGCCGTAATAGAAATGCGGGATGTAGGCCCACTCGATGGCGTATTGGTCGTCGATCTTTACCACGCCTTCCTTGTCGCCGTGATAACGGCGCAGGATCTCGCCATAGAGTTTGGTGAGCGCCTCGCCCGTGACCGGTTCGCCACGATCGACGCGGGCGTGTGCTTCGCGCTCGAATTCGGCGAACATCGCCTGACGGAAGTAGGTTGCGCGCAATCCTTCGAGTGCGGCGCCCAGATACAGCATGCGTTCATCGTCGGTTTTAGCGATTTTTAGGACGTGGTCAAGCAACAGCGCCTCCTGGAAGGTCGAGGCAATCTCGGCCACGAAAGTGGCGTAGTCGGCCGTCACGAACGGTTGCGCGGCGTTGGAATGGTACGAATGCATCGCGTGGCCCCACTCATGGGAGAGGGTGGTGACGGATTCGTAATTGTCGTTGTAGTTCATCAGCACGAAGGGGTGAACGTCGTAGGCTGCACCGGCCATATGCGCGCCCGAGGCTTTACGCGGACGCGGGTACACGTCCATCCAGCGATCCTTCAGACCCTTGTTCACGGCGGCCACGTAGTCCGGTCCCATTGGCTTCAATGAATCGAGCATCAATTGCTTGGCGGCGTCGATCGGGTATTTAAAGTCGCTTTTCACCAGCGGCGGATAAATATCGTAGTAGCGCATTTCGGCAACGCCGAGCATGCGGCCACGCAGTTTAAAGTAGCGATGCAGCGTCGGCAGGTTGGCGTTGGTCTGGGCGATCAGCGTGTCGTAGACCGCCGCGGGAATCTTGTTGCCATCGAGCGCCCGCGCAAGGCTATCGGGATATTTGCGTACTTTGGATAGCGCGGTGTCCTCTTTCAGCTTTTCGTAAAAGGTCACGCCAAAGGTTCGTTCGAATTCCTTCCAGCTACCGAAGAACGCGTCGAAGACTTTCTTGCGATCGTCGCGACTCGCGGATTCGCGATATTTTTCGTAGGCTGGTTTGTCCAGCTTTACGCTGCTGCCATCGGCGAGTTTCACGGTGGCCCATGGCAACTCGGCATTGGTGAAAATGTTATAGACGGATCCGGTCGCGTTCGCCGACAAACCGAGCGTGGCGATGAGTGCTTCGCCCTTCGTATCGAGCGTATGCGGTGCGGCACGCAGGATCTGGTCAAGCGGCTGGCGGTAGATTTTCAGGCCGGGTTCCTGTTTGATGAATGCGGCAACTTTGCTTTTGCCGAGCGCCAGGATTTCCGGGCTGATGAAAGAATTGGCCTCATTCGCCCGCGTACCCAGCACTTGCGATTTCTGGCTCAGTTCCAGACTGGCGGCGGCGCCGGTGTCTTCGGAGAGCAGTTCATTGGAATACACGTCGAGACGCAAATAACGCTTGGTTGCATCGCTTTGGAGATCAAGACACGCCTTCAGGCGCTTGGCGGATTCACCCAGCTTGCCACGGCATGCGCCGAATTCTTTTAGCTGCGCGTCGAGTTTGGCGGCGTCCGCATGCCACGCCTGCACGGTGGGGTAGAGGTCGGCGAGATTCCAGCGATCTTCAGGGGCGTTCGGCGGCAAGCGCGAAGGTGGGAAGCGAAGGCGAGGACGCCGAGTATTGGGAGCGGTATCTGCAACGTACGAAAAGATTTCTTCATGATCGGTGATAATCCTGGCTGGTTTTGAAAAGTGTGGCGCAATTATGCAGCAGATCGCCATCTGGCGCGGTGCGCAGGCAGGAAACGGACTGGAAGGCGCGCCGGTGCTTGAGTCTACTGGTGGAGCATCACCCAAACAATCCCTTCCATACCCGCACGACGGCTTGCCGCTCCTCGCTAAATTCGTCGAGTCCCACCCAGGTTTTCAGCTCATTGTTATTGCGCGCACGATGCTGCCTTTCGCGATAAGTGAGGTAAGCCTTGGCAACGATCGCGGCGGGGCCTTCATCGATGATGCCCAGCGCGGCGGCGCGGGTGAGCAGCGCAAAGTTGCCGAGGTTGCCGAGGAACTCAGGATGCTCGTGCGAGTAGGCAAGAATCAGGTATTGCACGATGAACTCCACGTCGACAATGCCGCCAAGCGTGTGCTTCAGGTCCAGCTGATCGGCGCGATCGCGTTTTTCGGCGCGCATTTTGTCGCGCATGTCAGTGATCTCACCGCGCAGCACCAGTTTGTCGCGCGGCGCGGCGAGCACCTCCCGGCGTATCGACTCGAAAGGCGCGGCCATTGATGCATCGCCGGCGCAAAAGCGCGCACGGGTGAGCGCCTGATGTTCCCACGTCCACGCGCGCTTCAGTTGGTAATCATGAAAAGCATCCAGGCTCGATACGAGCCGGCCAGAATCGCCATCGGGACGCAGCCGCAAGTCGGTTTCATACAGCACACCACCGGCCGTCATGGTGTTGAGCCAACTGGTCAGGCGCTGCGCGAGCTTGGCGTAGCGATCGGGTTCGATCCCGGCTGCGGGATCGTAGAGGAACACCAGGTCGAGGTCGGAGGCGTAGCCAAGCTCCTTGCTGCCGAGTTTGCCGTAGCCGATGATCGCGAAACCGGCCGGGGATTGCCAGTCGTTTTTATCCGATTGAGGGACGGCTTTTTTGGGGGGCCGAGCGTCGGCGGGCAGCGCATTTGTCTGGCGTGAATTGAGCGCCCGCCAAGCGAGTACCAGCGCCACATCCAGCAACATGTCGGCGAGCGCCGATAGCTCGTCGGACAATGCCATCACGCTCAGCCGGCCTTCGATATCCGCCACATTGAGTTTCAGCGTGGCGACTTGCTTGGCATGCCGCAGCAATTCGTACTGTTTCTCGATATCGCCATCAGCAGCGTCGCAGGCTGCCTGTAGCGCACGCCGCTCGGCCCGCCAGTCGAGCGCCGCGCTTTTATCTGCCGGCGTAATGAGTTCATCGAGCAAGATCGGATGCCGCCGCAGGAAATCGGCCGCCCACGCGCTGTTTGCCGCGATGCGCGCCACCCGTTCCAGCACCTGCGGATACTCGACCAGCAAGGCAAGATAGGTCTCCCGTTTGTCGATCGCTTCGATGAGATCAAACAATCGAAAGAATGCTTTTACCGCAGTCGCGGGCGCGTGGTCTTCATGCAGTGCCGCTTTTAATGCAAAGGGAATCAGCGTTTCCATGCGTGCGCGCGACCTGGCGGAAAGCGTCACTGTGCGTGAAGAGGAAAACCAGGCGTCAATGCGGGCGCCGATCGTCTCGGCAATCTCGGGTCCCAAGGCGGCCGCGATGCCTCTTACCTCCTGACCGAGCGCCTCGGCGCCTGGTGTCGCCGCTGAAGCCGATCTGACCTTTCCTGCCGGTGCGGAAAACAGCGCCTCGAACTCGCCGGTAACGATGTCACGGTGCCTGTTTAGCGCCACGAGAAATGACTCCCAGTCCGGGTAATTCATCGCCTCGGCGATGCGCTGCCGGTCATCTTCGCCACCCGGAAGGGATTGCGTTTGCTGGTCATCCAGGTATTGCAGGCGGTGCTCGAGATTGCGCAGGAACGTGTATGCGAGCTGCAACGCGGTGACTCGTTCGGCGGTGAGGATACGGTGCGCGTCCAATTGCGCCAACGCTTCGCGGGTCGAACGCGTTTGCAGCGATGCCTCGCGTCCGCCGCGGATAAGCTGGAACAATTGGGCGATGAATTCGATTTCCCGAATGCCGCCTACGCCCACCTTGATGTCGTCGAGGCGGTTGCGTTTGGTGGCTTCGGCGCGAATTTGGCCGTGTAAATCACGCATCTCTTCGATGGCGGCGTAGTCGTGGTAGCGCCTATAGACGAAAGATCGCACCAGCGTCTCAAGGGCCGCAATGGTCGGCGCCGCGCCGGTGATTGCGCGCCCCTTCAGCCACGCGTAGCGTTCCCAAGCGCGCGCCTGGGTAATGAAGTAGGTTTCGAGGGCAGCCAGGCTGGAGACGAGAGGGCCGCTGTCGCCGAACGGTCGCAGCCGCATGTCGACGCGGAACACGAAACCATCGGCATCGACATGATCGATGGCGCGGATGATGCGTTTGCCCAGCTCAGCGTGAAATTCGTGCCAGGAGCGATGGCTGTTGGCCTCGCCGTTTTCGGCATGGACAAAGATCAGGTCGATATCCGACGAGACGTTAAGTTCGCGCCCACCCAGCTTTCCCATGCCGACGATGAGCAACTGGGCGTGCTCGCCTTCCGGGTCATCGAGCGAAAAGCGTTCCGCCATTGCGCGCGCGTGGAACCGTTGCGCGGCGGTGAGCGTGACATCGGCCAGCGCCGATATGGTCCCGACGACTTCCGCAAATGTGCCCAGCCCGTTGATATCCCTGAAGATGGTGTGAACCATGGCGTAGCGCCGCAGAGAACGCAGACGCGCGTGGAATGCCGCCTCGTCGCGTTCATCGCCCTTGTCGCCATTCAGCCAGGCGAGCATCGTTTCGGCCGATAGCGGCACCGCGATGCCTTCGCTGATCCGCCCGGTCAAGCCGGCATCTGCATTGCACATTCGTTCCGCATAGCGCGAGGCGCGAAACGTTTTGGCAAGTTGTGCGTCAAAGGTTAGTGCAGTCATGACAAAATAAGTTGTCGTCCAGAGTGGACGGGGCACCGTTAAAATAGCACGTAAGCATCTTCACTTCGCTAACCGATCACGCTGACAACCAGGAAGCCGAAAAATCAAAAAGTTAGTGTTCCACGTCGGAAAGACCGGTACGAAGGCCATATTCTGGATCTGCGTGGTGGCGTCGATGCTGCTGGTGGTGCTGGTGTTGACCGTCAAGTACGTCGTCATGCCGAACATCGAGCGCTATCAAGGCGATATCGTCAGCCGGGCGGCGTCCGCGACCGGCATGGATGTGTCGGCATCCGCCATTCGGGGCGGCTGGGCGGGATTCCGGCCCTATGTGGAGCTGGAAAATGTGGTTCTGCGGGAGCCCGCCAACGCCACCAAGCGCGAAGCCGGGTCCGAGGCGTTGCGATTACCGCGAGTTCAGGCCGCGCTTTCGTGGTGGTCACTGTTTGTTGGCCAGATCCGCTTTGCCGATGTCGCGCTTACCGGGCCGGAGCTGGCGCTCTCGCGAGGCAAGGATGGCCTCATCTATTTCGCCGGACGCGCGCTGAACCAGCCGCAAGATGTTGAAGATGATGGCCGGCTTCTCGAAGCCCTGCTCGAGCAACCAGGCGTATCGATTCACAATGCAACACTGACATGGACCGATGAACTGACCCCGGGTCAGCCGGTGAAATTTACGGATGTGGGGCTGTTGCTGGAAAAACGCACTGGTGGCCACGCTTTTGGTGTCGTGGCCATACCACCCGCGGGTCAAGCCAGAAACGTGGAAATGCGCGGCACTGTCAATATCGGCCGGGAAAGCGGGCGCTGGAAAGTCGCGGGTTCGCTATACACGGTGCTGAACGAAGCCAATCTTGCCGAAATCCGTCAACACATTACGCTTCCCGATGCGCTGCAATCGGGTTTTGGCAATGTGCGCGCCTGGATTGATATCGATAGCACCGCTGCCCCGTTGTCCAGCGTGCCGGTCGCTACGGTCGCCGCGGACACCACAGACGGCAAAGCGGTCGCTGCGTTCAATCCCATCCGCGGCATTACGGCCGATGTAAACCTCGTCAATGCCCGCGCGCAACTAGCCAACGATCTGGCGCCGTTGCAGATCGCGAAGCTCGCAGGACGGATCGAATATGTCGCCCTGGATGGCGGATTTACCGTCCGCAGCAAGGCGCTGGAATTTCGTACCCGCGAAGGCGTGACGTCACCCGCCGCCGATTTCTCGGTGACGCTGCAGCATCAGTCGGAGGTCGCGAGGGCGACGGGTGAAATCACGGCGAATGGCATCGATCTCAAGGTCATGACCGCGCTGCTGGAATATTTTCCGATTGGCAAGGAAATGCGCGCGGGTTTCGCGCGCTTCAGTCCGCGCGGCGTGGTGCAGCAGTCCGTGTTTTCGTGGACTGGCGCGCCCGGTAATCCGATCACCTACAAGATCAAAGGCAAGCTCACCGAATTCGGTTCACTCACGGCCGATAGCGTGCCTGGCGTGTCCGGATTCTCCGGCACCGTGGACGGCAACGAGCAAGGCGGCCGATTTGCCGTGACGTCCAAGGATTTGCGTCTGGATGCGCCGCGGGTCTTTCGCGTGCCATTGACTTTCTCCAGCCTTGAAACGGAAGGCGAATGGAAAGTCACCCCCGAATTGGTGGAACTAACGCTGAGTGGCGTGAAATTCGCCAATGACGATCTTTCCGGTGAGTTTTCCGGGCGCTACTGGCGCTATCGCGCGGATGGCCCGCGTGCGGCCGAGGAAAAAGGCCCGGGCTCGCTGGATCTCAAGGGCAAGTTTGAGCGCATCAAGGCAATTCGCGTCCCTGACTATCTGCCGAATGGCATCGCCGATACGCGGGCCTACATCGAGAGTGCGACCCGCGACGGCGACGTGACGTCGGTCGATTTCATCCTCAAAGGTGCGTTGTACGATTTCCCCTATCAACACGGCAAGGGTGGGCAGTTCCGCATTGACGCCAAGGTAAAGGACATCGACTTCCGATACCTAGAAGGCTGGCCGGATGCGAACGATATCAACGGTACACTCACCTTCGAGAACACGCGTTTTGAAGCGAAAGTCGACACCGCGAAGATTTTCAACGCGCCACTGAGGCAAACCACTGTCGCCATCGATGATTTTTCCGGTTCCCCCCCCGTGCTGACTATCCACGGAACCGCCGATGTGCGCGCCGAAGATATGACGCGGTACCTGAAGGAAAGTCCACTGATCGAGAACATTGGCGCCTTCACGCGGCACGTTGCGCTGGAAGGTCCCGGCAAGCTGGAACTTGGGCTGATGTTTTTCCTGGGTTCAAAGCAGCAGGCCAGGGTAAATGGCAAATACGCGGTCACGCGCAGCCGCGCAAAGGTGCTTGCGCTGGGTGAACGCGGCGTCGATATCACCGGCCTCAATGGCAGCGTGGCGTTCACGGAGTCAAGCGTGAAGAGCATGGGCCTCGCCGGCGTGGCGTTCGAGAATCCGCTCACGGTGAGTATCGCCGGCGCAGGCGAAACGCCGGTGACGGTCGATTTCAATGCGCGTGCGGACGTGACGCAGCTGGGCGATATCCTGCCTTTCCGTTTGCCGCAGCAGGTTGCCGGCACGACGGATTTCACCGGACGCGTCCTGCCGAAAGGGGCGGACAATGTCGAGGTGGTCATCGAATCGACAATGGCAGGCATCGCATCAACCTTGCCCGCGCCCCTGGCGAAACGTCAGGACGAAACCCGCAAGTTACGCGTGGTGTTCAGCAATACCGGACACGCCAGCGAAAAAATCCGCGTCACGATGGCGGGCAACGCTCCGGCGGCGACGCCAGCGGCCGACAATTCTGACACTCGCATCGACGCGCGCTTTCAGCGGCGATTCGATGCCCGCGGGATGGCCAAAGGCGGCCTGTTTGGCGGCATCGCCAGCGTCGGCGATCCCGTCGGAGATAGCGCGTTGCCGGAGGGAATGTGGTTAGCGGGCACCATGGCATATTTTGATTTTGATGGGTGGCGTGCTGCCTTTGACACTTTTTCGCAAGCACCGATTACCGGCGTTAGTCCGAAAGTTGACAGTGCTGGCGCAAGAAACGAATCGCCGATTGCAGGATTCGACTTCAAGCTCGGCGGCTTGCTGGCATACGGGCGCCCGTTCAAAGCCATGACGCTGAAGGGCCGCCACGGCTCCAGCGGCTGGCACATGAATGTCGACAGCGTTGAGGCGAGTGGTGATTTCACGTGGCGCCCGGCCGCGTTCAGCGATCGTGGTTTAGTGAGGGCGCGACTGCAACGATTCACGTTGACCGATGAAACACCGGCCTTGGCAGCAAGTTCAGCGTCCCCGGCTGTACCGCCGCCTGCACCCATTGAACCGGGCAAGGAGCCGGATTTTCCGGCGTTGGATATCGTCGCCGAGAAATTTACCTTCAAGGATCGTGAACTCGGCAAGCTCGAATTGCGTGCCACGCCGCAGGGCGTCAACTGGAAAATAGACCAGCTGAATATCACGAACGGACACGCCAAACTCGAGATGCAGGGACTGTGGCAACGCTACGGCGATCCGCAGGGCGGGTCGGGCAAGTCGCAAACGTCAATGAACTTGAAAATGGAAACGTCGAATCTGAACGCACTGTTCAATCAGTTCGGTTACGGCGATTACCTGAAGGGTGGCCACGCCAGGCTTGAGGGGCAGCTCTCGTGGCCTGGCCATGTCAATCAATTTCAGACAGGCATCCTGTCGGGTAATTTCAAGATCAGTGCCAGCGATGGCAGATTTGCCAAGATGGATCCGGGCGCCGGCAAGCTGCTCGGACTGATGAGCCTGCAGTCGTTACCACGCCGCATCACGCTCGATTTCAGGGACATTTTTTCCGAAGGCCTCGCGTTCAACAAAATCGAGGGCGACGTAAAGATCGCCAATGGCATCATGTCCACGGATAACTTCGAGATCAAGGGGCCGGCCGCGTACATCAAGACATCCGGCGAGGTCTCGTTGCCGACGGAGCTGGTCAATCTGAAGACAAAAGTGTCACCGCTGGTGGGTGAGGGCGCGGCGCTCGGCGCGGCAGTATTTCTGACGCCGGTCGTCGGTGCCGGCGTGTATGCGGTGTCGAAATTGCTTGAGGGCGTGCTTTCCTATGAGTTGTCGATCACGGGGCCGTGGGATAATCCCCAATCCGAACCGATCAAGAAGAACGCGCCCGTCACACCTGTTACACCGTCGGCCGATACCGCCAGGAAAACGCCATGATCATTACGCGAAGCACCGCCGAGATTCCCGACGCGCTCCAAAAGATGAGCCAGTCGACGCAATCCTTCTTTCGCGTGGCGGCGATCCAGATGGCGAGCGGCCCAAAGGTCGCGGGAAATCTTGAAGAGGCCACGCGGCTCATCGACATGGCGGTGAGCATCGGTGCGCGCATTGTTGTTTTGCCCGAGTATTTCGCCATCATGGGCATGAAGGAAACCGACAAGGTTGCGGTACGCGAAAAACCCGGCGACGGTCCGATCCAGCAATGGATGTCCGAGATTGCCGCAAAGCATCGCATCTGGCTGATCGGCGGGACGATTCCCATGGAATCCAGCGTTCCCGGCAAGGTGCGAAATACCTGCCTCGTCTACGACAAGGAAGGCAGACAGGTGGCGCGCTACGACAAGATTCATCTGTTCAATCTGGCACTGGGCGCGGAGAATTTCTCGGAAGACCGCACCATCGAAGCCGGCGACAAAGTGGTGGTGGTTGAATCCCCGTATGGCCGCATCGGCCTGTCGATCTGCTATGACCTGCGCTTCCCTGAACTTTATCGGGCGATGGGAGATGTCAACATCATCGTCGTTCCGTCGGCCTTTACCGCCACCACCGGCAAGGCGCATTGGGAGGCGCTGATTCGCGCCCGCGCGATTGAAAACCTGGCCTACGTGATTGCACCCGCGCAGGGCGGTTTTCACGTCAATGGACGTGAAACACACGGAGACTCGATGATCGTCGATCCATGGGGTGTCATCCTTGATCGCCTGCCGCGCGGGTCAGGCGTGGTCGTGGCGGGCATCAATCCGCATTATCAGCAGACGATTCGCAAAAGCCTGCCGGCGCTGACGCATCGGACGTTGGGGCTGAAGTAGCGGATTCCCGTCCCACTCTAATCGTGGACTAAACTCAAGCACTGGCGCGACTTTCAGGCCATTTGTGCTCGGAAAGTCGCGCCAGTGCTTGAGTTTAATTCTTTAGCGATTCGCGATGCAGAGCGCCCCGCAATTCAACAACTCCCGGATGCCAAGGAAATGTCATGACCGTGCTCGTCCCCATCACTGCCGAAGCCTTCAGCGAATACCTGGAGACCGCCATTGCCGGCTACGCAAAGGATAACGTCGATGCCGGTCGCTGGCCCGAGGAGGGCGCCTTGTCGCGATCCCACGCGGATTTTCGCAGTTCGCTCCCGCAGGGACTGGACACACCAGACAATTATCTATTCGAGATCAAAACCGCGCAAAGTGGCCCAACGGTCGGATTCATCTGGTTCGCTATCGAGGAAACGCACGGGCTCCGTCACGCTTTTGTCTACGACGTTGAGGTCAAGCCCGCGTTTCGCAGGAAAGGACATGCCATGGCCGCACTGAAGGCGATCGAGCCACGGGTTCGGGACCTTGGCGTATCGAGTATTGGCCTGCACGTATTTGCCCATAACCCGGGCGCGCAGGCCCTGTATGCGAAGCTCGGATATGGCGTCACGAGTATCAATATGCGCAAGAATCTGAACGCCGGGCGCGAGTGATTTGAACCGAAAAGATTTCGTGTGACCTCGCGTGACCCCCTTGATGCGGCGGTCCAGGCAATCAATCGCACCACACCTCCCCCCAAGCGAAGGTCATTCACGCACTGTTGACCTGCATCAACACATGTGGATGTTTAGGCGGTACTACTGTGATAAATGACACATCCATGCGCGCCATTCAGGTGCAGGATGGTGGCGAAGGAATTGTCCCGCCAACCGCGGCGGAAAGTCAGCATGAACTGGAATATCTTTCAGACCCGGTCGCTAAAAACGAGAGTGACGCTTTTCACGCTGGCTATTTTCGTGATCAGTGCCTTGTCGATGGCTTTCCTTTCCTCCTGGATACTGCGTCAGGATATGCAGCGGCTGTTGGGCGAACAGCAGCTTTCCGCTGTCACCTCCGTTGCGGCGGAGGTCAATCAAGAGTTGGAGGACCGCGTCAAGGCCCTTGAACTGATTGCGCACGCGATCGACCCATCGCTGCTGGGGAATCCGGTCGCGCTACAGAAGTTCCTCGATCAGCGTGTTGTGCTTCACACGCTATTCAATGCGGGAGTCTTTGCGCTGTCCCAGGATTGGACGGCGATTGCGGATTCGCCAGTCCCGACCGGACGCGTCGGCGTCAATTACATCGACCGGGATTACATCATTGCGCCGCTCAAGGAAGGCAAGACGGCCATTGGCCGGCCAATCATTGGCAGAGCGTTGCAAGCACCGGTTTTCGTTATTGCGGCGCCCATTCGCAACGCACAAGGCGGCGTCATCGGCGCCATGGCGGGGGTGACAAGCCTCGGGCTGCCCAATTTCCTCGACAGAATAACGGAGAGACGAAACGGCAAGGCGGGTGGCTATTTTATCGTCGCGCCGCACTACCGGCTAATTGTCACTGCGTCGGATAAAAGCCGCGTCATGGCGACGCTCCCTGAACCGGGCGTCGTCCCGGCAATCGACCGCTTTGTTACCGGCTATGAGGGCTACGCTGTTTACACCAATCAGTTTGGCGTCGAGGTGCTGGCTTCGGCAAAGAGCGTTCCAGTCGCGGGTTGGGCGGTATCGACATCGATGCCGGCGTCCGTCGTGTTTGCCCCCGTGCGCGCGATGCTGATGCAAAGACTGGCCGCCACGATATTCCTGACACTGCTTGCCGGTGTACTTATATGGTGGATGTTGCGCCGTGAACTCGCGCCGATTGCCGCAACATTGAAATCGATGGCGACGATGTCCGATACCGCCAAACCCTTGCAGCCATTGCCGGTGGCTCATAACGACGAGATCGGCCAACTGATTGCGGGTTTTAACCGCCTGCTTGAAATCGTTAAGCAACGCGATGCAGCCCTGCGGCAAAAGGACCTTTACCAGCGGGCGGTGCTCGACAATTTTCCGTTCAGGGTGTGGCTGAAGGACCGGGAAAGTAACTTCCTCGCCGTGAATCAGGCGTTTGCGACCGGTTTCGGATGGCCGACGCCGGATTCGCTGATCGGCAAGAACGATCTGGATATTGCGATACCGGAATTGGCGGAAGGCTACCGCGCGGATGACCGGGCAGTATTGGCAAGCGGGGTCAGCAAGCAGGTCGACGAATTGATTGTCGCAGACGGACAGCATAGATGGTTTGAAACTTACAAGTCACCGGTGGTGGTTGATGGAGAGGTGTTTGGCACGGTCGGTTTTGCACGCGACATCAGCGAACGCAAAGCCGCGGAGGCCGCGATAACCGAATCGCGCAATCTCCTGAGAACGGTCATTGATACCGCGCCCATGCGGGTTTTCTGGAAGGATCTCGACCTGCGTTATCTCGGTTGCAACATGGCGTTCGCCAGGGATGCCGGCGTGACGCATCCGAAAGAACTGCTTGGAAAGGATGACTTCGAATTGGGCTGGGCTGCACAAGCGGAAAGTTATCGTGCCGATGATCGCGCGGTCATGGCATCCGGTGCCGCCAAGCTGTCCTATGATGAACAACAGACAACGCCCGATGGCGGCGTGATCTGGCTTCGAACGTCAAAGGTGCCACTGCGGGATCAGCACAACGACGTCATTGGAATCCTCGGGGTTTATGAGGACATCACGGCGCGCAAACACGCCGAGGAAACGATCGCCAGGTCCGCCGAGCTTCTGCGCCGCACGGGTGAACTCGCAATGGTGGGAGGATGGGAGCTGGATCTGCGGACCATGAAGTCATTCTGGTCACCGGAAACCTGTCGGATTCTCGAATCGGCGGCGCCCGTGACGCCAAAGCAAGCTCCCGACGTCAGTTTTTATGCCCCCGAATTCCGTTCCATCGTCCAGGCCGCGGCGCAGATTACGATTGAGCGCGGTACGCCATTCGATCTTGAGCTGCAGATGATCACCGGGACGGGGCGGCGCATCTGGGTACGGGATCAGGGCTCCGTCGTAATGGAGGGCGGCAGGGCGATCAAGCTGATCGGTGCATTGCAGGACATCACTGAACGCAAGCGGGCCGAGGAAGCGCTTCGTACCAGCGAGGAGCGGCACCGCATGCTGGCGGACAACGCGACCGATGTGATCTGGACGATGAACCTTGAAGGCCGTTTCACTTACGTCAGCCCCTCGGTTGAAAAGCTTCGTGGCTACACCATCGCCGAAGTGATGCAACAGTCGCTGGAGCAGGCACTGTCGCCCTCATCCGTCCCCATCGCGAAAGCAGGGCTGGAGCGGGCCATCGTTGCCGTACGCGAGGGCCTGCCCTTCCCGGAGTTCCGCGGCGAACTCCAGCAGCCTTGCAAGGATGGGACGACGGTATGGACCGAGGCGACTATTTCTCCCGTGCGAAATAACGCGGGGGAATTCATCTGCATCCTTGGCGTCAGCCGGGACATCAGCGAACGCAAGCGCCTCGAAGAGTCGCTGCAACGGATCAACGAAGAACTGGAGATCATCGTCAGCGAACGCACCCGCAACCTGGTCGAGGCCAACGCCGAGCTGCAAACCATCACCTACACGCTCGCGCACGACCTGCGCGCGCCGGCACGCCTCGTAGCCGGCTTCGCCGTGCGGCTGACCGACGCCTACGGTGCCACCATCCCCGAACAAGGCAAACGCTGGCTCAGCCTGATGACCGCCTCGGCCAACCGCCAGGCACAACTGGTCGAAGACATGCTCTCGTACATGAAACTCGGCTTCAAACCGGTCGAGCGCGAACCGATCGACATGAACGCGCTGGTCGCGGAGTTGACGGAAGCCGCCTCCGCCGATGCCGCCCGCCATGGCCCCATTGAATGGCGTCTCGGCCCACTCCCGCCGTCGAAGGCGACCGCGCCCTGATCCGGGTAATACTCACCAACCTCATCAGCAACGCCATCAAATACAGCGCCCGAGCCGCCCATCCCGCCATCGAGATCGGCCGCCACGCCCGGGAAGACCAAGTCACCGCCTACTATATTCGCGACAACGGCGTCGGCTTCGACCAGGCCCGGGCCAGCAAACTCTTCGGACTATTCCAGCGCTTTCACGACCCCGGCGAATACCCCGGCACCGGCATCGGGCTCGCCATCGTCAAGCGCCTGGTGGAAAAGCACGGCGGCCGCGTCTGGGCCGAATCGACCCCGGGGGCCGGCGCCACGTTCACTTTCACCCTGCAAGCGGAGGCCTCCAGCGATGAACACAATCCTGCCTGACAGCGCCATCCTCGTGGTCGACGACGACGAAGGCGAGGTCGAACTGATCTCGATGGCCATCGACGACCTGAAGCTGCCGTACCGCATCGACGTCGCCCGCCAGGGCTTCGCGGTGCTCGATCACCTGCACCGGCGGGGCAAATATGCCGACCGGCCGGCGGGATTGCCGGCGCTGGTGATCCTCGACAACAAGATGCCGATGATGAGCGGCGTGGAGGCGATGCGCGAGATCGCCAAAGTGAAAGCCTTTCAGGCCGTCCCGATCGTCATGTTCTCGGCCTCGGCCAGCGACACCGACATGGCCGAGGCGTATGAGGCGGGCGTGAACTCGTATGTGATCAAGCCGATGGGGGCCAAGCAGTTCAAGGAGGCGGTCCATGCGATCGTCACCTACTGGACCAGGATCAATTCGGCAGGGAGTTCGCTGGATATTTGACGCCGAATACAACGCAGCGAAGCATGCAGGCTGCTAGCGGTTAAATTCTTCGATGCAACTCTTCAGGGCAGAAAAATTGCCGCCTTCCAGCTTGCAATCGCCGGTCTTGACCTCACCCGCCTTGACTTGGCCAGTAATGCGGCTGGTTTTGCTGGTACTGCTTGCCACGACCGTGTTACGGTGATGTGCTGGCGATTCCAGCGGTGACTGGGGGCCACGTTCGCTGGCGAGTGTCAGATTGAGCCGTTTTTCCATGGCATCGATCTTCTGCTGTTTTTCGGTAGTGGCGACCTTGTATTCGGCGATGGTTACCGCGAGCTTTTTCTCCGCTTCCGTGCGCTTTGTTTGCGCTTCAGTGAGTTTCTTCTGGATGGTCTCGGTGGACTTGGCGTGCTTGGTAATCTTTTCTTCCAGGCGCCGGGTTTCCGCAAACTGGTGATCGAGCAATTTTGCAAACAGATTGTAGGCAAGCATTCCGCCGCTCCCGATGCTGACCAGCAATACGCTGGAATAGACCAGAAAGTTGCGGAAGCGGCGTCTGGGTTTCGGCGCGACCAGCATTGCCTCGGCGGGGGCCGCCGCGGCCTCGTGGCGACTGTTCAGTCGATCCCTGGGCCGGCCGTCATCGGGTGCCTCCTGTACCCCTCCGGCACCTTTGCGCAGTCGCAAAAGCAGAGCGATGCCCGGATCGAGAATGGCCATGGCGGCAGCGCTCAGACGGGACCGCAGCACTCGCATGGCGTGTCCCCATAGGCTTTCCACCACCACCGGTTCTTCGGTGGCGGATCGGGAACTGCGCGGCTTCGCTCGCGAGTCCGGCGTTCCCCCGCGAACTGCGGCGGTGGATTGGGGTGTGCTCAACAAAACCTCGTATCGGAAACATGACAGTTAGATAAATATCGGCGCGAACCGCGAAATATTGAGGCCGCATGGTGCGAAGGCTATTGAAGTGTCGTTTGCGCCTGCGCGTACACAGTGAAGCAAGTGCGCGCCCGCGCGACTGCTTTTCAGATGTTCAGAATTGGACTGTCATGGGAACTTTCTAAAACCTCGTCGTCCCAGCGGAGGCTGGGACCCAGCCCCGTCCAAGTATTTGACAACACGAACGGACTGGATTCCAGCCTACGCCGGAATGACGGATTCCAAAGAGTGTCGAAATCGTATCAAAACACCAGCACTGGCGGGGCTTTCCAGGCAAAATGTCCCGGAAAGGCGCACCGGTGCTGGTGTTGTGTGCTTTTTTACGGATACGTCAGTTCCACTTTCCGGTAGAAATCGTGCAATGTGAAAAATGCCTTCTTCTTCACGCCGCGATTGGAGATCAGCCCCTTGCGGTTGTAGCCGTCCTGAATATTGGGCAACACCCGTCGCGGTGAACGGAAATCGGCCAGGATCCACGGACTTAGCCCGCGGAAGTTGCGGATCTTCTCCATCATCGCCAGATTTTGCACATACAGATACTCCTGATATTCCTCGGTCCAGCGATCCTCACGCGGCCCATGCAACCCTTGCAGCGCGTCACCGCCGAATTCCGAAATCACCACCGGCTTGTCAAAGCGAATATCCCATTTTGCGTCCGGCGCGTCATGCAGCGCGCCGCCATACCAGCCGCGGTATTGATTGAACGCGACGATATCCAGGTGCACACCGATCTTGTCGTCGACGATTGAGACGCCGTTTTCCTGGCGTGTTTCCAGCGCGGCGCTGATGAGTCGCGTTGTATCGAGGCTTTTCGAATGCGCGATCAGGTTCAGCAGGAATGTGTTTCGCGTTTCCGATGGAGGCGTCTCATTGGCCATTGACCAGATGATTACGGAGGCGCGATTGCGGTCACGGATGATGACTTCCGATAGTTGGTTTTTCGCGTTGGCGAGTGTGGCCGGATTGGCGAAATCAACAGTCCAGTAAACAGGAATTTCCTCCCATACCAGCATGCCCATTTTGTCCGCCAGCCTGATGATGTGTTCATTGTGAGGATAGTGAGCCAGACGCACGTAGTTGCAGCCGAGTTCCCTGGCCCAGGTTAGTGCGATGAGGGCGTCGGCCTCGCTATGCGCCCTCGAACCTTTCTGTGCATTTTCTTCGTGGATGGAAATGCCGCGGAGAAATATGGGCTTGCCGTTCAACACGATATCGGCACCGCGGGTTTCGATGGTTCTGAAGCCGATGTTGTCCTTGAGCGTTTGCCCGGAAGTCTTGATGAAAACCTCATAGAGCTTCGGTGAAAGCGGCGACCAGTGTTTGATGTTTCTGGCTTCGAATTCAAATTGGGCGATACCCTCCGCATTCACCGCGGCCGCGCGTTCAATCTTCAGTTCCGGAATGACGATTGAAACTTTTTCATTCGCGTGCGCGCCGTTCAGCCGCACGAAGCCGGCGACGGTATTGGGTGCGCCTTTCTTCAACTGGATGCCGTAATCGTGAATAAAGAACCCGGGTTCCTCGATCAGTACCACATCCCGGGTAATGCCCCCGTAGTTCCACCAATCCGTGCTGATGGTGGGCACGGCCTCCTTGCGGCGTGTGTTGTCCACCTTGACGACGAGGTAGTTATTCGTCGGCTTGACGATGCGAGTGACTTCGAAATTGAAAGGCGTGAAACCACCTTCGTGCGTGCCCAGCTTAATGCCGTTCAAATAGACTTCGGCCAAATAGTTGACGGCACCGAAATGCACGAACAGTCGATTGGACGCTTTGGCAAGATTAAAATCGAAGGAACGTTTCAGCCAAATCGTTCCCTCGTAGTAGAAGAGTTTTTCCTGCTGAGAATTCCAGTCGCCTGGAACGGCCAGCGTCGGCGATAAATCGAAATCGTATTCGACGAGTTCCGCTTTATTCTTCGCGTGATAGTTGTTGTAGAAGGCCGAAGTCGAACTCTCTTTCTGCTGGTCGTAGGGCTGACGGCGGTAGTTGTAATAGCCCGTTTCATACGGGTCGACGATGTAGTGCCACGGACCATTGAGCGGGGTGAGCTTGCGGTTCATCACGTTGGTGAGAAGATCTTCCGCCTCGGCCGCTGCGGGCAACAGCAGTACTAACCACAGCAGGAATCCGGATTTCAGCAGCCTCATCATGGCGCTACTCGACCAACTCGAAAGTCGTTCGCAGCCGAATATCGGCCGACGATGCGCCGATCATCAATTCAAACTCGCCGGGTTCCGCCTGCCATTGCAGTTTTTCATTGTAAAAGGAGAGCTTCTCCCTGTCGACGACAAACGTGACCGCCCGGGTTTCGCCTGGTCGCAGGTAAATCTTCTGGAAGTCCTTCAATTCCTTGACGGGGCGCACCACGGAACTGACCAGGTCTCGCAAATACAATTGCACGATTTCCTCGCCTTGAATCTTGCCGGTGTTAGTAACGCTCAGCGTGACATTCAGGGTTTCCTTCCCACGGACCTTGGGCTTGTCGAGTTTCAAATCGGCATATTGGTATTCGGCGTAACTCAGGCCATGGCCGAATGGAAATCTCGGTGAGTTAGGCAAGTCGGTATAGGCGCTGGTGTATTGCGTCGCCATTTCGGTCTTCGACGGGCGACCGGTGTTGAAGTGGTTGTAGTAGATGGGGATCTGGCCCTCGCTACGCGGAAACGTGATCGGCAACTTGGCGGACGGATTGATGTCGCCGAATAAAACGTCGGCGATGGCGTTGCCGGCCTCGCTGCCAAGCCACCATGTGTATAGGATGGCCGGCACATTGTCGGCGGTCCAGTTGAAGATCAGCGGTCGGCCCGCATTGATCAGAACCACAACGGGTTTTCCGGTAGCGTGAATTGCCTTGACGAGTTCTTCCTGGACACCCGGCAAATGGATGTTGCTGCGGCTCTTCGCTTCGCCGCTCATGCCAGCATTTTCGCCGATGCTCATGATGACCACATCCGCCTGCTTCGCGATCTCGATGGCCTCGGCGAAACCGTCACGGTTTTCGCCTTCGACTTCGCTACCTTTCGCGTACAACAGCCGGGTGCCGTTGCCCAGTTTGTTTTTCAGGCCATCCCATTGCGTAACGATGAAATTTGAATAGTCCAATCCCGGAAACGTGACTGACCAGCCACCGTGATTGTCCTTGACCGTTTTCACCAGGGGGCCAATGAAAGCGATGGTCTTCACATTCCGTGAGAGCGGCAGAATGCGATCGGTATTTTTCAGCAGGACGATGCTCTTTGCCGCCATTTCTCGCGCGAACTTGCGATGCGCGGGGTTGTCGAGTACCGATTTTTCCCTTGCCGGATCGCTGAAGCGATAGGGGTCATCGAAAAGTCCCAGTTCAAATTTTTTTCGCAGCACGCGGCGCACGGCATCGTCCACCAGCGCCATTGGCACTTTGTTTTCCGCGACTAACTGGCCCAGATGGTTGCGATAGGCGTTGCTTTCCATGTCGATGTCGCTGCCGGCCGTGATCGCGGCGAGGGCGGCCCCTTTGCTGTCTTTCACATAACCGTGATTGATCATTTCGCCAATGGAGCCCCAGTCGGAAACCACAAATCCCGTGAACCCCCATTTGCCTTTTAGAATGTCGCGCTGCAAATATTTGCTGCCGGTCGCTGGAATGCCATTCAGGTCATTGAACGAGTTCATGAAGGTCGCGGCACCGGCATCCAGCGCGGCCTTGAACGGCGGCAGGTAGGTTTCCCGGAGCATTCGCTCGCTCATGTCCACTGAGTTGTAATCGCGCCCGCCGACCGCCGCGCCATAGGCCGCAAAGTGCTTGGCGCAGGCCATCACGGCATTGATGTCGCCGAGCTTGTCACCCTGAAATCCCTTCACGCGTGCATAGGCGATGCGCGAGGCGAGATAGGTATCCTCACCGGCGCCTTCCATGACGCGCCCCCAGCGCGGGTCGCGAGCGATATCCACCATCGGCGCGAAGGTCCAGTGGATACCGCTTGCCGCGGCTTCCGTGGCCGCGATCCTCGCCGATTTCCTGATCGCGTCCATATCCCAGCTGGCTGCTTCGGCAAGCGGAATGGGAAAGGTGGTCTTGTAGCCGTGGATCACGTCCTGTCCGAACAACAACGGGATTTTCAGCCGCGATTGCATCGCGGCTTCCTGGTGCTGGCGTGTATAGGTCGTTCCCATCACGTTCAGCATCGTGCCGATGTGGCCAGCGCGAATTCCATCTTTGTGGTTGCCTTTGAAGTTCACCGGGCCGGTGACATTCCAGTCGGCTGAATACTGGTTGAGCTGGCCAACTTTTTCTTCCATGGTCATTTGCGCGAGCAGGGCCTCGACTTTTTCGTTCACCCTTCTTTCCGTGGATGCGAACGAAAGCGATGGCGCGAGCGGCAGCACGAGCACGAATGAAGTGAGAAATGCTCTAGCGAAGTCTTTGGTGATTTGACACATTTGGCAGGGCTTTCAGGCAATCGGGAATGACCAGCTCAATTGAAGTTGATGACGTGATTCCCGCCAATACTGTATCAAATTCGCTGGAATTGGAAACGATTACCATTTTGGAAAGGGATCCAAGCCCGAGCGCACTGGTTCACACGATTTATCTGCGTACTGTTGTAAATGCATGACCCGGAAGGCGCCGGGGCAGGGCCGCATTTCATTCCGATATTGGCGTGATGTTCCGTCCCGCCAGGGTTGGAAAGACGATAGGTGGCCAATATGCAAGGCATGTCTCAGCACAATACGCTAGCACTGGAGCGGCTCGCAGGCCGAAAATGCCGAAAAAACCGCACCAATGCTGGACATTGACATGAGACTTGTTACTTGCGGGCTTGTGGCCGCACCTGAGACGTATGCCACACGCTTCGCGGCAAGGTGAACAGGCTCTTTTCTGATTCGTGAATTTCGCCCCACATTCGGTCCGGCGTGGAACCGGTGCTCCCCATTTTTCACTGGGATTCCCTCGTCATTCCGCGGTGCCCCAGCCCTTGGCTGGGTGTGCGTTGTTGCGAAAAAGCACCATTTTTTTGCGTTCGTGCAAGTTCGATTGACATTGAAAATCGTTGGGTGATATATTGCGCCAGATCAAGTGGGAACGTTTCCAATCACGAGTGGGACAGCGTTGAAACTTGTTTCCAGAGAGCCAGCAACACTGGCCGCGAACGTAACGCTTATTTCAACCGAGGAGAGTATTGATGAATCGCCAAGCCCAATCGCGCCGCCAGAAATCAGACCAGCGCATGCCATCCCTAGCCATGCGTCCCATTGCCGCCGCGGTATCCAGCGTGCTCTTTGCCGCAAGTGCCGCATATGCCCAACAAGCGCCGTTACCAGTCGATGCGAAGAAAAAGACGGATGAAGTCGCCGACACCATTGTGGTCACCGGTATCCGCCTGTCCGTTGAGACTTCGGTAAATACGAAGAGAAATTCCGATTCCATCGTCGAGGCGATCTCGGCTGAAGACATCGGCAAACTACCAGACGTCAGCATCGCCGAGTCACTGGCCCGCTTGCCTGGCTTGGCGGGACAGCGCGTGGGTGGCCGCGCCCAGGTGATCGCCATTCGTGGCTTGTCGCCTGACTTTGCGGGCACCCTGCTAAATGGGCGCGAACAGGTCACCACTGGCGACAACCGCTCGGTTGAGTACGATCAGTTTCCGTCGGAACTGATCAACGCCGCCACGGTTTACAAGACGTCGGATGCTTCGTTGATCGGCCAAGGACTGTCAGGTACCGTGGACCTGAAGACGATACGTCCGCTCGATGTCAGCGGTCGGAGGGTATCGCTGAATGCCCGCGTTGAATCCAACTCCAATGGTTCGGTCAACGACAATACGGACAGCAAGGGCAATCGCTTCAGCGCCTCCTATGTCGACCAGTTCGCCAACCGTACCGTCGGCGTGGCCGTGGGCTTTGCGCACCTGGATTCGCCAGGTCAGGAACTGCATTACAAGGCATGGGGCTACCAGGACGAGGCCAACTGCCTGGCACACATCGCTGATTGGGGTTGCAGCCCGCTAAAGGGCCTGCCACCCGGCGTCACCTACCTAAACGGTTTCGAAGCGACGGCCATCTCGCGTTCGCAGAAACGCGACGGCCTGATGGGCGTGCTGGAATTCAAGCCCAACAATAACTTGCACAGCACGGTTGACCTGTATTACTCCAAATTCAAGAAGAACGAAACCATGCGCGGCCTGATGGGCAGCATGGGTGACGGTTGGGGCGGAACCCCGGGCGCCACACTTAGCAACGTAAAAACCGCGCCGGTGGGTAACTCGACCACATTTGTGACCGCAGCCACGTTCCCGGGTGTGGAAAACATGGTGGTGCGCAATGACCTCAACACGCGCGAAGATGTGCTGAAGTCAGTGGGCTGGAACACGATGTTCAAGGTCGCCGACGGCTGGTCCGCTGTGGCGGACCTGAGTTACTCCAGCGCCACGCGCAAGGAAAACGTCATCGAAACCTACGCGACCGCTTTCGACGGTACGTCGAAAGCGAAGACCACGTTCAACTACGTTGTGAATCCTGACGGTGGCTTCCCGTCGATGTCACCTAACGTTAACTTTGCGAATGTCTCCACAGTCAAGTTGACTGATCCGGCCGGCTGGGGTCACGACGGTCTTTGGAAGATGCCCAAGGTCAAGGATGAGATCAAGGCGATGCGTCTCGAGGGCAAGAAAGATCTGTCAGGCGCCTTCAGTGGGCTGGATTTCGGTGCCAATTACACGGTCCGCACCAAAGACCGCGAGATGAATGAGCTGGCAGCCGACTTGAAGAATGGCCGTGCGCCCATTGCGGTGCCGTCCAACCTGTTGCAGCCCGCTACTTCACTGGGTTTTGCCGGAATTCCCGGCGTGCTGGCTTATGACGTAATGGGCGCATTGACCTCGCTCTATGACCTTAAGCCGCAGGCCGTCGACCAGATCATCAACCGCAATTACGAAGTCAGCGAAAAAGTCACCACTGCCTTTGCCAAGCTGGGCATTGACACCGTCGTCGGCGGATTGCCGTTGACCGGTAACATCGGTCTGCAAGTTATTCGTACCGACCAAAGCTCGCATGGCTGGTCCAAACTCAGTGGTGTATTCTCCGAAGTCACCCGCGGCACCACCTACAATGACGTACTGCCCAGCCTGAACCTGAAGCTCGGACTTGGCGATGACCGCATTGTTCGCTTTGGCCTTGGTAAAACACTTGCCCGTGCCCGCATGGATGACATGAAGGCAGGTGCCGATGTGAACATCACGAAGAACACCGATGGCACAACGAAATGGGGTGGCAGCGGTGGCAATCCGGAGTTGCAGCCCTGGCGCGCCAAGTATATCGACCTGTCGTTCGAGCAATACATCGGCAAGCGTAGCTATGTGGCGTTCGCCGGGTTCTACAAAGAACTGGGCACTTACATTTACACCCAGCAAATCATCGGCAACTTCTCGGCGTTCCCGAACACCAGCAATCCGCCGCTGCCTACGCCGCAGAACCCATTGGGTATCTTCACCCGGCCGGCAAATGGTGAAGGCGGCCACGTAAATGGGGTGGAACTGAGCACGTCGCTTGATGCCAGTTTGGTGTCTGCGGCGCTGGAAGGCTTCGGCATGGTGGCCAGTAGTTCGTATACCGAAAGCAGTGTTTCGCCTGACGGGCCGGGGTCGAAAGCTAAACTGCCTGGTTTGTCCGGTGTTGTATCCAACCTGACCTTGTATTACGAGAAGAGTGGATTTTCTGCCCGTGTCAGCCAACGATATCGCTCGGCATTCCGCGGCGAAATCAACGGGCTGCACAACGCGCGTGAATTCACGGAAATCCTGGCCGACAAGCAAATTGACATGCAGACCGGATACGAGTTTACGTCGGGAAGCTTGAAGGGGCTTTCAGTGCTGCTGCAAGTCAATAACCTGACAAACTCAGCCTATGCGACCAAGCTGGGTAACGGTCTTGGCGATGCTATTGCTCCCGCGGAGTACAACAAATACGGTCGGCAATATTTGCTGGGCGTGAACTACAAGTATTAACCAGTCGTACCATGAAAAAGTCCCCCACCCAGTGATTTGGGCTGGGGGATTTTTTTATTTCCGACCCGCTTGAAGAACCTGACGCAGGTTGGATCTGCGTTTCTGCGGAAGTGCATATATCTTCGGGCAAAGCCTCTCGACGGACGAATTGATGCAGTTGAATCCGTCAGACAAAGTCCATTGCGCACAAAGTTTGTCGCCCCAGCTGCCTAGGCCGACAGGCTCATTTAGCCAATTTAATTTGAGAAAAAAATGCCTGAAATCAATCTAGTACCTTGTTGTACAAATCTCCGCCAAATGCGCAACGCGGTTGCATCGATCCTGTGTATAGCAGTCGTGATGCACGCGACGTTGGCAAAAGCAGCCACCGCCGGGGCGAAGCACGGTCAGGGGCTGGAGAAAGCAGAATTGATGCTTTCTGATTGGCCGCGAATCAAGAGTGCTATCGCGCCCGACGCGCAATTGGAAGCGAAGATAAAGACAATCGTTGACGGAATGACCCTGGCGCAAAAAATTGGACAGATGACCCAGCCCGAGATCAAAAATGTCACCCCCTCGCAGGTCAAGGAGTTCTATCTTGGTTCAGTCTTGAATGGGGGCGGGAGCTGGCCTGGTGGAAACAAACATGCGGGAATCAATGATTGGCTGAAACTTGCGGACCAATATTACGACGCTTCGATGTCAACTGACATGAAGATCAAGGTTCCGGTGATTTGGGGCACGGACGCAGTCCATGGACACAACAACGTATTTGGCGCGACGATTTTCCCGCACAACATTGGGCTTGGTGCCGCGCGGGATCCTGAGTTGATACGCGAGATCGGCGTTTCTGTCGGCAAGGCGGTGCGCGCGACGGGCATCAACTGGGTTTTCGCGCCAACGCTTGCGGTTGTGCAGGATAGCCGCTGGGGACGAACCTATGAGAGCTTTTCGGATGATGGCGCCTTGGTGAAAGCCTATGGATACGCCTATACGAAGGGTCTGCAAGGCCAATTCGGGGATGACGGCAATGTCGTTGCAACGGCAAAACATTTCATTGGTGACGGCGGTACGGTGCAGGGAAAGGACCAGGGTCTCAATACATCCACCGTGTCAAAAATGATCAACGTCCATGGAATGGGCTACTACGGCGCGTTGTCGGCGGGGGCTCAGACGGTGATGGCCTCGTTTCATAGCTGGACCGATGCGGCATCCGGCATTGACCATGGAAAGATGCACGGCAGCAAGTTGCTCTTGACGGAAGTCTTGAAACACAAAATCGGATTCGACGGATTCGTTGTTTCCGACTGGAACGGGATCGCGCAAGTGCCTGGTTGCTCGGACGCCCAATGCCCGCAAGCGATCAATGCTGGCATTGACATGGTAATGGTGCCTGACGACTGGCGTAACTTCATCGCGAAAACGATTGCGCAAGTGCAAAGTGGTGAGATTCCGATGGCACGAATCGATGATGCCGTGACCCGCATTTTGCGCGTCAAGATGCGCGCGGGACTATTTGATCTCCGGCCCTCGAAAGGGAAGTTCGCCGGGCAGGCCGATGCGATCGTGTCAAGGGCACTGGCAAGACGCGCTGTGCAAAAGTCACTGGTGCTACTGAAGAATAACCATAGCGTGTTGCCGTTAAAGGCAAACCAAAAAATTCTGGTTGTCGGCAAGGGCGCCGATAGTCTGCAGGATCAAACGGGCGGCTGGTCACTGACCTGGCAGGGTACTGAAAATTCGAATGCTGATTTTCCATCTGGCGATTCGATCCTCGCGGGTATTCGCGAACAGGCGGGCCTGAAAAATGTGGTCTTCAGCGAATCCGCGGTGGGCGTCAATCCCCGCGAATTTGATGTCGTGATTGCCGTTGTCGGAGAGACGCCCTATGCGGAAGGAAAAGGAGATATTCCGCCGACAGAATCGCTGCGCCACAGTAGTCGATACCCCGAGGATCTGGCGGTATTGAAGGCGGTCCATGGGAAAGGCAAGCCGGTGATTACGGTACTGTTGTCCGGCCGCGTCGTGTATGCCAATGACCTGCTGAATGCGTCGGACGCCTTGGTGGCCGCATGGCTGCCGGGCACAGAAGGCAAGGGCGTTACCGATGTGCTCTTTCGAAACAAAGCGGGCCGGGTCAACCTGGACTTCCATGGTCGTCTCCCTTTCGCGTGGCCCAAGAATGAATGTCCTGCCGCGGCCGGATCGCTTGTCATGGGCGATGCTCATCTGTTCAAGCGAGGATATGGCCTGACATATCGAAACAAGAATACTGTCGGCGTATTGCCGATCAATGAAGGGCCGGGTTGCACGGAGCCCGGTGGCATGCAGATTTTCGGCCGGTCACTGCATTCCGCTGCCTCGCTATTTGTAACCAGCGTAACGGGAACGTCGTTCGATACGCAGGTAAGCAAGGAAGTCGTTGGCACACTAATCCTTCCCCCCGCCAATCCCGCCGTCCGGGTTGAAACCACCCAGATAAACACTCAACAAGATGCCCGGAAAGTAACTTGGCTAAGCGCAGCGCGATTTCTTGCCCGCTCGACGGACAAGATAAACCTGCAGTCCTATGCTTCCCGGGGTGGCGCGCTCAAGTTTGAAGTTGTGGTGCTTCAATCGCCAGAGCGGCCGGTGTCCATGTCAATCGGATGTGGATTGAATTGCGAGGGCAAGATTGACACCACTGAGTTGTTCAAGGGAGCCTTCGGCAAGGGCAAGCAAGTCGTGAAAATTCCGTTGTCCTGCTTCGCTGCGTACGGCGCGGATCTGTCAAAAGTTGATGTGCCATTTAGTGTGTTGACGGATGGGCCGTGGTCGGCGGCATTTACCAACATTGAGATTGTTGCTGACGCAGGCAAGGATGTGGACGCGATGATATGTCGTTGAAACCTTGAGGCCTTGAGACGACAAGTTAATTGGACGCGAAGACTTCGGTAAGACGCTACGGCAAAAAAGGGCCGAATTCGTGGAGATCGATTTCGGGGATTTTGGGCTTGCAGGCATTGTTCTCTATAATTTCCTCTTCCCGTACACTCAACCGTCAACTCTTGGATAGGGCGCTGTGGCGACAATAAAAGATGTGGCCCGTTTGGCGGGTGTGGGACTTGGTACGGCGTCGCGTGTCGTTAGCGGCAAAGGCGCGGTTTCCAAAGCGACAGCGGAGCGAGTCCGGAAAGCCATCGAAACCCTGGAATTTCGGCCGTCACACGCGGCGCGCTCCCTGTTGACTGGTTCAACGCAAATGATCGGGGTATACATTCCGCTTCTCAAGGGAACCTTCTATACACCGATACTGCAGGTCATTGACACGGAGCTGCGCGCAAACGGGCAGCACATGGTCGTTGCATTTGGAACCGGCGTCGGAGACGCGCGCCGTCAGGCGATCGAAGGCATCGAATTTTTGCTTGAAAGAGGCTGTGATGGCCTGATCGTCATGAGCAATGCGTTACATGAGCAGGACATCGCGGCATTAGGCCCCAAACAGGCGAAGCTCGTCATTTTGAATCACTACTACCGGAGCATTCGCGATCAGTGCTTTTCCGCAGACCATAAGCAGGGGGGAAAGCTTGCCGCGAAGACGCTGCTTGACTTGAAGCACAGAAAATTTGCAATCATTGCCGGCCCCTCGACGTCGCCTGATAACGTTGCACGCATTGCGGGCTTTTTGGGAGAACTCGAACGTTGCGGTGTTGACCCCGCCAAAGTACTTTCTTTCGAGAGTGACTTTTCGACGGAAGGGGGTTATTTGTCAGCGGCAAAATTGGTCGCATCCAAGCATAAATTTACCGCGCTTTTCTGTGCGAACGACGAGATGGCGGTGGGGGCGCTCTCATATTTCCAGGAGGCTGGTATTGCGGTTCCCGCGAAGGTTTCTGTTTTGGGATACGACGATACCCAAACCGCGGAATACTCTTCGCCGAGGCTTTCGACGGTCCATATTCCCTGGCGTGACGTGACGTTGAACGGACTCCACTGGCTGCTCAATCGCTGCTACGAATCGAACAAGCCGATTGAAAGAAAATTTGCGGTAAGCATCACGCCGCGCGCGTCTCTGGCAGCGCCATCGAGGTAGCTCGGCACTTTGAAAGTTTTGTGGCGCAGGCGCTTCAGGAGACGCTGGGTATTTGCCTTGTTTCCGGAAAATGCGCCGTCGGCTACCGTGGCATTCTGAAATGTACGCAACATATGGAAACCTTTCCACAAATGCGGTAACATCAATGCGCAAGTTGAAAATTCGCGCGGTTCAACGACATGGCGGCACGTCGCCAATCGCTTACGATGCCGTCGCTGAATACATCTTAAAAACGCGCCATCGCGAGCAACAACTCTGCCGCACGGCAATTCGAGTCGAAAGAACTCATGACAAGTGACAAGATTGTTGATGTGCCCAAGTTATTTCGACGCGAATTTCCCGCCGATTTTCGGTGGGGTTGCGCAACGTCTTCGTATCAGATCGAGGGGGCTGTCAGTGAGGATGGTCGTGGTGAGTCTATTTGGGACAGATTTTGCGCGCAATCTGGCCGAATTCGTGACGGATCCAGCGGCGCGGTAGCCTGCGATCATTATCATCGGTGGGCGGAGGATCTGGACCTGGCGAGGGAGATGGGCCTAAACGCGTATCGATTTTCCATTGCCTGGCCGCGAATCTTTCCAGATGGGGGTGGCGGGCAGCCAAATTCCAAGGGCCTCGATTTCTATTCGCGGCTCGTCGATGGCATTTTGGAGCGTGGGCTTGAACCATGGGCCACGACATATCACTGGGATCTGCCGCAGGCTCTTCAGGAGAAGGGGGGCTGGCGCAATCGCGATACAGTCGAGGCCTTCACAAAGTACACGGACGTATTGAGTCGCCACCTTGGCGGTCGCGTCAAGCGCTGGATTACCCACAATGAGCCTTGGTGTACAGCCTTTCTCGGGCATTTCGAAGGCGTACACGCGCCCGGTACCAAGGACTGGAGGACTGCACTGCAAGTTTGCCACCACGTTTTGCTATCGCACGGCCTTGCGGTGCCAATTATCAAAGCGAATGCGTGCGACGCACAGGTAGGCATCGCGCTCAGCCTCCACCCGCTGAGGCCGGCGACCGGTAGCGCGGAAGACCGTGCCGCAATGATTCGTCATGATGGCTTGCGAAATCGATGGTTCCTTGATCCTCTTTACGGCCGTGGGTACCCGGAAGATATTTGGGCGGTCTGTGGCAAGGATGCGCCATCGGTGCATGCGGGCGATCTGAAAGCGATCGCGGTGCCTACCGATTTTCTGGGAATCAACTATTACTTTCCCGAGACAGTGGCGAACGCGCCTGGGGAAAGCCCGATTTCAACGCGCGTCGTCACGCCGGAAAATGTGGAGCGAACCGCCTTTGGCTGGGAAGTTTCGCCGGTTGGCTTGGGAACTTTGCTTAGGCGCGTCACAAACGACTATGCACCCGCGCAGATATACGTAACCGAGAATGGATCAACGTACGATGATGTGGTTGCCGCCGATGGCAGTATTCAGGACGTTTCGCGCAGCCGATATCTGGCCCGGCATTTGAATGCCGTAAGAGACGCACTGGACAACGGGATTCCATTAAAGGGTTATTTTGCGTGGAGTCTTCTGGACAATTTCGAGTGGGCGGAAGGGTATATTCGACGCTTTGGTTTGATTCATGTTGATTTTCTTACACAGAAACGCAGGCTCAAACAAAGCGGCAAGTGGTTTCGCGCATTCCTGAAGGCCCCATCGAACCAGCAGGCGCAATTGCCGCCGCGTTCCGAGGGTGTCACGCATGCGCCGACGTAGTGTGAACCCCTTGTTTCCCACGGCAAATATGCTGAAAGTGAAGAGTTTTCAGCTGGCGGATGCATGATGTCATCCCGCTGCGCGTCCTTTGCGCGAATAACAGGATGGAAGAGGGGAGTGTCAATATGAATCAAGCGAAGGTTGCAGCCGTTGCGCTCATGGCCATTGCATTTTGTTCCGGCGTACATGCAGATGCCCCAAAAGCAGAAGTCATCCATTGGTGGACATCCGGTGGCGAGTCAGCGGCGGTCAAGACGATCGCCGAAGCCTATCGATCCGCAGGCGGTGTTTGGGTTGATACGGCGATCGCGGTAGGCGAACAGGCACGCTCGGTTACCGTCAATCGCATCGTAGGCGGCAATCCGCCGACCGCAGCCCAGTTCAATACCACGAAGCAATTTCTTGATATGGTCGAGCAGGGCGTTCTGAACAATGTCGATCAGGTAGCGATCAAAGACGGGTGGGAAAAATTTCTTCCGGAAACCGTGCTGAATGTGGTTCGGGTCAAAGGTCATTTTTACGCCGCACCAGTAAGCATTCATATGCCGACTTGGATCTGGTACTCCAAGGCCGCCTTCAAGAAAGCGGGCATCACGGGTGAACCCAAAACGGTCGATGAGCTTTTTGCGGCGCTGGATAAACTGAAAACCGCTGGAATCATTCCTCTCGCCCATGGAGGACAGGCCTGGCAAGAAAATATTCTCTTTACGGCAATTCTTGCCAATCTGGGTGGAAAGGAGTTGTACCTGAAAATCCTGCGAGACCGTGATCCGATTGCGGTGAAATCGGAGGCGTTCAAAAAGGTACTAGTCACGTTCAAACGCTTGCGCGGATACGTTGACAATGGCGCCCCCGGCCGCCACTGGAATGATGCGACCGCGCTGCTTATTACCGGGCGGGCAGGAATACAGATCATGGGAGACTGGGCGAAGGGTGAATTCTCCAATGCCAATCAAGTGCCGGGCCGGGATTTTGGCTGTATCGCGGGCTTCGGGGCGAATTCGCCATACATCATTCAGGGAGATGTCTTCGTCTTTCCGAAATCCAAGGATCCCAATGCCGCAAGAGCCCAAATGCTGATGGCGAGTGTCATTACGGCGCCTGCCACACAAGTGCAGTTCAGCATCAAGAAGGGATCACTCCCGATCCGGACGGACGTCGACTCGTCCAAAATGGATCTCTGCGCCAGACAAGGGCTCGAGATCATGAAAGACAAATCGCGGCAGCTTGGCAATGGTGAAATCTATTTGAGTCCCGACCAGAACGGCGCGCTTGCCGACATTCTGACCGCCTACTGGAACAAAGATATCGCCATTGAGAAAGTGCAGCGCGACATTCTGGCTGCGCTCAAGGATGGACAATAGCGGTGTCCGAAAGGTGAGGAGCCTGCCGATGGGTGGCGTCGATTGCGATTCTCGCTGTGCGTGCGTCGACATTTGCCATGCGCGGAGCCGGGGAAAGGCTCATCGATCTGGCTCGCCGGGGCATCTCGGGTGAATGCGGTGAGGCAAAGCTACGCGAACATCTTCAAGAAGAGCGTGCCGTGGACAGCGCTGGTACCGATGGCAATTACGGTCATCGTCGGTTACCTGGGCACGGCGATCTGGACCTTGAAGGTGTCTGTCAGCAGTTCCCGGACGTTTCCCGTCGATGATTTTGTTGGGCTGGCCCAGTACGTGCGACTGTTTGGCAATGATCGCTGGTTACTTTCGCTCGAGAATCTGGCGCTCTATGGCGTGATTTTCATCCTCGCGACAATGATTATTGGTCTGCTACTGGCGATCTTCATCGACCAAAAGGTTGCCGGGGAAGGCGTTTTGCGCACGGTTTTTCTCTATCCCTATGCGATGTCTTTCGTCGCGACCGGCCTCGTCTGGCAATGGGTCCTGAATCCAGGCAGCGGCATTCAGGATGCCGTCCGTCGCATGGGCTTTCCCGACTTCACATTTGACTGGATCGTCAATCAGGATATGGTCATATACACCATCGTCATCGCCACCGTGTGGCAGGCGGCAGGGCTGGTGATGGCCATGTTTCTCGCGGGCCTGCGTGGTATTGACGACGATATCTGGAAGGCTACCCGTATTGACGGGATTCCCGCGTGGCGCGTATACGTGTCAATTGTCCTGCCGATGCTGGGCCCGACGATCGCAACAGTGTTCGTGCTGCTTAGCACCGCTGTGATCAAGCTGTTTGATTCCGTTGTTTCCATGACGCAGGGCGGCCCGGGTACGGCCAGCGAAGTCCCCACAAAATTCATCATGGATCATTTGTTTGGACGGGCAAACATTGCTTTGGCCTCGGCAGCATCGATCGTTATGCTGTTGACCGTAATAGCCATTGTGGCGCCAATTCTGTATGCCCGCAGCCGGGCTTTGAAGCGCGCTGGCAGCCAATGAGTCAGGCACACCCTTTGCAAAGCCACGCCCGGCGCAGGTGGCTGCAGCCGGGAAAAATTGGCGTTTACGTGTTTCTCGTTTGCTCGGCACTGTTCTTTCTTGCCCCGCTTTACATCATGCTGGCAACCTCCTTCAAGCCAATGGAAGAAATTCGGCTGGGGAACATTTTTTCCCTGCCTGTGGAAGTGACATTTGAACCATGGCGCCTGGCCTGGAGTGATGCCTGTACGGGCGTTGCGTGCGAGGGCATTCGCGGGGGCTTCTGGAATTCCGTGATGATTGTCATCCCAAGTACGATCTTGCCTATCTTGGTGGGAGCGGTTAACGGTTATGCGCTCGCAATGTGGCGGCCGCGTGGCGGAAACATTCTATTTGGCGCGCTCATGTTGGGTGCATTCATTCCTGTGCAAGTAATGATGTTTCCCCTGGTGCGCGTGCTCGGCAGCGTGGGCCTGTTCGGCTCTTTGCCGGGTATCGTGTTGATCCATCTTATTTTTAGCATGCCGATCATGACGCTCTTGTTTCGCAACTATTACGCGTCGATCCCGGAAGAACTCTTCAAGGCGGCTCGCGTGGATGGTGGCGGGTTCTTCAGGATCTTTGTTGCAGTCATCCTGCCTATGTCGACGCCCATTATCGTTGTCGCGGCTATCATGCAGGTGACCGGCGTGTGGAACGACTACATTCTCGGGCTTGTCTTCGCGGGGCGCGAAAACATGCCGATGACGGTCCAGTTGAATAACGTGATCAACACCACGACGGGGGCGCGCCTCTACAACGTAAACATGGCGGCCACCATCCTGACCTCGCTCGTGCCACTGACCATTTACTTCCTGTCCGGGCGCTGGTTTGTACGCGGAATTACTGCTGGCGCGGTTAAGGGTTAAGGGATAGCCATGTCAAAAGTCTGTATCCGCAAGCTCACCGTTGCCATTGAAGGTGCCGAGATCATCACGGCGCTTGATCTCGATGTGGCCGAAAGTGAGTTTCTGGTATTGCTCGGGCCATCTGGATGCGGCAAGTCGACGTTGCTCCATGCCGTTGCCGGGTTGATCGACGCGCAGTCTGGAAGTATCGAAATCGGTGGCGTCGACGTGACGGAGGCCGATCCAAGCGAGCGGAATATCGGCATGGTGTTTCAGTCCTACGCGCTTTATCCGACAATGACCGTGGAGAGGAATCTTTCGTTCGGATTGAAAATAAAAGGTATGCCCAAGGTGGAGATAGAACGCCGCGTGAATCGGGCTGCGGAGATGCTTCAGCTCGGTAGCATGCTGAAACGCAAGCCATCGCAGCTATCCGGTGGGCAGCGCCAACGTGTCGCCATTGGGCGTGCCTTGGTGAAAGAAGCGGGGGTGTTTCTGTTTGATGAGCCCTTGTCGAATCTTGACGCCAAGCTTCGTGCCGAGTTGAGGCGTGAGATAAAACTTCTGCACAAGCAACTGCGGTCAACGATGATCTATGTAACCCATGACCAGGCCGAGGCGATGACGCTCGCGACTCGCATGGTCGTGATGCGCGGTGGCAAGGTGCTGCAAATTGGCGTTCCCGCCGATGTATATGAAAGGCCCGATAATTTGTTCGTCGCAGGTTTCCTGGGGGCACCGGGCATGAACTTCATCACCGGCACGCTTCAATCCGACGGGCAACAAATAAAGTTTGTATCCGCCAACTTAACCGTGGACGTTTCTGCCTACAAATTCAGAATGTCATCCCCGAGCGGCACGAAAGTTATTCTTGGAATTCGGCCCGAGCACATACGTGTCGGGACCCAGGTTGGCATGCGTGGTGTGGTCTCACTTATCGAGTCCATGGGCAATCATCACGTGGTCTGGATGGATTGCCTCGGGCAGACCATGGCGGGAATCGTTCAGGATCTGGAGGCAATCCGTCTGGAAGATAACGTATATTTTGAGATTGATGGTGGGCGAATATCCTTGTTTGACCAAATCACGGAGCAGCGGCTATGACCGGCAATATTGAGCGTTCCAACATGCAATCTTTTTGCAGGCCGGCTTTAAATACTTTTGGATAATTGTGGGGGGAGAATGAAAGCAAATCTGGTGAGAAATATTGTCATTGTGGGCGGCGGGACCGCGGGTTGGATGACCGCTGCGGCGTTTGCAAAGCTTTTAACGCCTGACTACAAGGTGCGCCTGATTGAATCCGACGAGATCGGCAGTATTGGCGTCGGCGAAGCTACCATCCCGAACATCAAAATGTTCAATGCCGCGCTCAGCATTGACGAAGATGAATTTCTGCGAATGACGCAGGGAACCTTCAAGCTCGGCATCGAGTTCGTGAATTGGGGCGCCATTGGTGATAGTTATATCCACGGCTTCGGCAGGCTCGGCCAGGATCTTGACGCGATAGCATTCCATCACTACTGGTTGCGCATGCGCAAAGAGGGCCGAGCGAAGGAGCTGGGCGCCTATTCGATCAATACCGCCGCGCCAACGCAAGCCAAGTTCATGCGCTCCCAGCCGGAGATGGCGGGATCGCCGCTGGCCGATATTGTCAACGCATTTCATTTCGATGCGAGTCTCTATGCGCGGTATTTGCGCGGCTATTCCGAAAAGCGTGGCGTGGTTCGAACGGAAGGCAAGGTCAAGCAGGTGCTGCAACGCGCCGAAGATGGATTCATCGAGGCGGTGGTCCTGGAGAGCGGCGAAAAGATCGCCGGGGATTTCTTTGTCGATTGTTCCGGTATTCGGGCGCTGCTGATCGGGAAGGCGCTGAATATTCCTTACGAGGACTGGTCGCACTGGTTGCCGTGTGACCGTGCCATCGCCGTACCCTGCGAGTCCGTGACACCATTGATTCCGTATACACGCTCGACCGCCCATTCAGCAGGCTGGCAGTGGCGCATTCCCCTGCAGCATCGCATCGGCAACGGGCACGTCTACTCGAGCCGCTTCATGAGTCAGGATGAAGCGACATCAATACTTCTGGGCAACCTGGATGGCAAGCAGCTGGCGGAGCCGCGCTACATCCCCTTTGTTCCCGGTCGGCGCAATCGGACATGGCACAAGAACTGTGTTGCAATCGGCCTGTCGAGCGGGTTCTTCGAGCCTATTGAATCCACCAACATCCATTTGATCCAGACCGCCATTGCGCGAACCGTCGCCATGTTCCCCAGCGCCGGGTTTGACCAGGCCGACATAGATGAATACAACACACAGACGCAGTTTGAATATGAACGCATCCGCGATTTCATCATCCTTCATTACAAGGCGACGCAGCGCGACGACTCACCGTTCTGGAATCATTGCCGGAACATGGACATTCCCGCGACACTTCAACACAAGATCGACCTGTACAGCAGCAATGGCCGGGTATTTCGCGAAGGCATTGAGCTGTTCGCCGAACTAAGCTGGGTACAGGTAATGCATGGTCAGCGTATCGAGACGAAGGGATATCATCCGTTTGCTGAACTGCGTTCCAGCGATGAGGTGGCGGAATTCGTGGACAACGTTGAACAAGTGATCGCGAAATGCGTGGCGGTCATGCCCACGCAAGCCGAGTTCATTGCTGCACATTGCGCCGCTGACCGGCCATGAGGCCAACCCCCGTGGGTGGGCTGGCATGGATGGCAAATGCCGCCGTGCGTGCGCTGGGGATCTTGCTTTGTGCGTTGGCGATGCAGTCTGCGCTGTCACAGCAGCAGCCAGCCTTCAATGTGGCCACCTACAATCTGCGGCTCAATGTTTCGGAAGATGGCGCCAACGCCTGGCCGCATCGGCGCGATGCGGTGAAGGCGCTCATCCGCTACCACGAATGGGATCTGTTCGGCACCCAGGAGGGCCTGCCCGATCAGATCGATGACCTAGCCGCGATGGAGGGGTTCGCCTATGTGGGCGTTGGGCGCGACGACGGCAAGCGCGGTGGCGAACATGCCGCGATCTTCTATCGAAAGGCGCGGTTCAGTGTTGAGCGGCATGGAGACTACTGGCTCAGCGAAACGCCCGACAAGCCGTCAAAAGGGTGGGATGCGCGCTGCTGTAATCGTCTCGCCACCTGGGCAATGATGCGCGACCGGCAATCCGGCAAAGTCTTCTACGTGTTTTCGGTGCATTTTGATCATGAGGGCACGGTGGCGCGACGTGAGTCGGCGCACTTGATGCTGCGAAAAATGCGTGAACTCGCCGGTAAGCATCCGCTGATCTGCCTGGGCGACTTCAATGCGACGCCCGAATCGGAGCCGATCGCCATCATGGCGGGCGGGCTCATCGACGCCTACCGTGTGTCCGAGTCGCCGCCGTATGGTCCGGCTGGCACATTTAACGATTTCAAACTCGATGCGGAATTGAAAGATCGCATCGACTACATCTTCATTAATTCGCGGGTGAAGGTGCTCAAGTATGGCGTGCTCACCGATTCCGCCGGTGCGCGTTTCCCCTCGGACCATTTGCCCGTCGTTGCAAGGGTGACGCTGCGCTGATTCACACGGCAAGCCGCGATATTGAAGATCACTTATGAATACTCTCATTCCCGCTACGCTGCTATTTCCACTGGTGCTGCTCACCAGTCTTATCGCAGGTTGTGGTTCTACCGCAGGTGCGCCCACCGCTAGCGGTCCTGTCGCGGCAACCGGGCCTTCCGTTGAAACGTGGGTTACCACGGGTGATAAAACGCGTCTCCTCGCGCACGAGGTGGGACTGGCATTCTCGGTGCGCACGGCGCAGACCGCCAGCATCGATGTGGACCCGGCCCAGCGTTTTCAGACCATGGCCGGCTTTGGTGCATCGATTACCGACTCGTCCGCCTGGTTGATCCAGAATCGCATGACCGATGCGCAGCGCAACGCACTGTTGCAGGAGTTGTTTGGTCGCGGTCCGGACGGAATCGGCTTCGATTTCACCCGGCTCAGTATTGGCGCGTCAGATTTTTCGCGTCAGCACTATTCGTTGGATGACCGTCCGGCCAGTGAAACGGATATGTCGCTGGCCCATTTTTCGATTGAGGCCAACCGATCTGATCTGCTTCCAGTCGTCAAGCAGGCGTTGGCGATCAATCCCAGGCTGCAAATAATGGCCTCGCCATGGAGTCCCCCGGCGTGGATGAAGACGACCGGGAGTTTGATCAAGGGGACTCTCCGTCCTGAAATGTACGACGTGTTTTCCTTGTACATGGTTCGCTATATCGAGGCGTACGCTGCGGAGGGTGTGCCGGTTTTCGCATTGACGCTGCAAAACGAACCGCATTTCGAGCCGCCTGACTACCCCGGCATGCGTCTGGATCCACCCGCTCGCGCCAAGCTGATCGGCCAGCACCTGGGGCCTTTGTTGGCCAAGCGCGGACTGAAGACCCAACTTATTGACTGGGACCACAATTGGGATGAGCCTGGTTCACCGTTGGCGGTACTTGCGGATCCCGTTGCGTATCCCTATGTCTCCGGCGTTGCGTGGCACTGCTATGCAGGGCAGGTTGCCGTGCAGGCAACCGTGCACGATGCTTTTCCCAACAAGGATGCCTGGTTTACCGAATGCTCGGGGGGGGAATGGAAACCGCAGTGGCCCGAGACGTTGCCATGGATTGTGCGTAATCTTGTTATCGGCTCGACACGCGGCTGGGCCAAGGGTGTTCTGATGTGGAATCTGGCGCTAGATGAAAATCATGGTCCGCACCTGGGCGGATGCACGGACTGCCGGGGCGTGGTTACGATCAACTCGGCGAATGGTGAAGTGACGCGCAATATCGAGTATTACGCGCTCGCTCATGCCAGCAAATTCGTGCGGCCGGGCGCGCAACGCATTTACTCCACCGCTGTCATTGACGGCATCGAGACGGTTGCTTTCCGCAATGCGGATGACGGATCGATTGCGCTGATTGTCTGCAATTCGACTTCGGCGTCGCGGCGTTTCTCGGTGAGCGCCGATGGGCGGGTATTTGACTATGAGTTGCCGCGAGAAAGCATTGCCACTTTCACGTGGACGCCGGCGCGGTGAGCAGCTATCGCTTTTCGAAAGATTTTTTTTCGCGCATGATCGCCGCACCGCTGTTTGGGTTGGTGGCGTTCTCCGCCATGGCGGACGTGCGATTGCATGGGATTTTTGGGGACCATATGGTTCTTCAGCGCGAGGTAAGCGTGCGCGTCTGGGGCTGGGCGTCCGCGGGTGAAGCCATTGAGGTGACCTTTCGCAAGCAGCAGAAACGTGTGGTGGCGGATCATCAAGGCGGTTGGGCCGTGCGCCTTGACCCGGAAGCCGCTGGCGGACCGCATGAACTTGTTGTCAGTGGTCACAATACCTTGCGGGTGCGGGACGTGTTGGTGGGCGAAGTCTGGTTATGTACCGGGCAGTCCAACATGGAATGGGCGCTGAAGGACTCGCAAGACGGGCCTGCTGAGGTAGCCGCCGCGAATCGCCCGCAAATCCGTCATGTGAAAATACCGCATCGAACCGCCATGCAACCGATGGACGACCTTGAAACGGTGGCATGGCAACCGAGTCATCCGGATACGGCAGGTGGATTCAGCGCCATTGGGTACTACTTCGCACAAAAACTGCATCAGGAGCTCGGTGTTCCGGTCGGATTGATAAATGTTTCATGGGGCGGCACAAACATCGAAACCTGGATGAGCCGGGAAGCAATTCAGGCGCATCGCGAGCTTCGTGTGGTGCTTCCCGGCCTGCCGGCAACGCCAGAAGCCTACGTGGCCCAACATCGCACGCGCGCGACGGCGCTGGTGCAGCGATGGCAAGCTGATTTCACTGGCAGCGAAAACACCATCGCGTGGAAAGACCGCGATTATCCGGATAGTGGCTGGGGCGAACTGAATGCACCCGGAATTTGGGAAACACAAGGCCTGGACGGTTTCGACGGCAAGCTCTGGTACCGTCGGGCCGTCGACCTGAGCGCAATTCAAACGGAAAAAGCGCAAGCCTGCACCTAGGCATGATCGACGATTGCGATGAGACCTACGTCAATGGTCAAAAGGTTGGCGGGCAGTGTGCCTGGGATACGCCGCGCCGGTACGATCTCGCGCCCGGGTTGTTGATCCCGGGTCGCAACGTCATTGCCGTGCGCGTCACCGACAATGGCGGTGGAGGCGGTTTTCATGGTGATGCAGCGAGCATGAAGTTGATATTGGGTCAGGAGGTCCTGAGGCTGGCCGGTCCCTGGAAAGCGCGCATTGAGGCGCCCATGGAAAAGGCGGCGCCCCACGTGAACGACCTGCCCTCGCTGGCATTCAATGCAATGCTCAACCCGCTTGTGGGCTTTGGTGTCCGCGGCGCGCTGTGGTATCAGGGTGAGAGCAATGTGTCGAGGGCCGCACAGTATGAGTCTTCGTTTCCGCTGTTGATTGCGGATACGCGCAAGCGCTGGGGGCAGGGTGACTTTCCTTTCCTTTACGTCCAGTTGGCGGCATTCTTGCCGCTGGAGAAAAATACGCTGGCCGGCAGTACATGGGCCGAGTTGCGTGAAGCACAGCGCAAGACGCTGGCGGTACGCAATACCGGCATGGCGGTCGCCACCGACATCGGTGATGCCTTTGATATCCATCCGCGAAACAAACGCGAAGTCGGCTTGCGCCTTGCGCGCATCGCGTTAAAGGATTCCTATGGTCGTCGATTGCAGGCGAGTGGCCCTGCGCTCATCAATACGCGTCGCGTTGGTAACCAGATGGAATTGCGTTTCTCCAATGTCGCCCAGGGCCTCCTCGTCAAAGGGGATCGTTTGCAGGGCTTCGCGATCGCCGATAGCGCACGGCAGTTCCGCCCGGCCGAGGCGCGTGTTGCCGGGCGCGACACGATTGTCGTTTCCAATGCTGACGTAAAGCGCCCGCGAGCCGTAAGATTTGGTTGGGTGGACAACCCGCAGGAGAACAATCTTTTCAATAGTGAAGGGCTGCCGGCGTCGCCGTTTCGTACCGATCGCTGGCCACGCCTCACGGATGGAAAGGTATACGGGTTCTAGCAGCCTGGCGGACTTAAAGGGAATCGGCTGCAAAGTGACCTGGCTGGTGCAGATTTTTCCGATTTTCTGCGCCAATGGAACAACCATTGGCTTGAAAGCCGGAAAAATCTTCCCTCGCCCTTCTCATTTTTTCGCTTCGATTCTTTGAGTCCGACAGGCTGCAAGCTTTGACTATCTGAAACATTGAAACTCTATATCTGGAGCACCTTCCAGACCGAAATGCCTCGGAAAACGCCGCCAGTGCTTGACTTTGGCTGGTTTGCCCGGGCTTCCTACGGCAGCATAAGCCCCACGCGGGCTTTCACGGTCGCGATGTCGGCAACATTGATTGCGCCCGAAGTATCAAGGTCAAACTTGTAGTTGGTTGAATTCGTGACTTGCCCGGATCGAACCTTTACGCCACTCAGGTCCGAGGCGTCGAGTATGCGCGAACCGTCTGTGTCCCCGACCAGGAAGCCGACTGTCGCGACGGTCGTCAGCGAGTCATTTACGCCGGTCAGTGTGACCGTGACGCGTTTGTTGTCGGCAACGCCAGTCAGAGTTACCGTGACTTCAGTTTCCGAAAGTGTTGGCGTGGCAGTTAGCGGATTATTCGCCGAGTCGGCAGCCGAGGCATTCCCTACGGATGTGATCACGCCATCGAACTGAAAAACGATCTGATGGCCCGGGCCAATGGTTCGGGATTCAACGGTGATCGCCGGTGCGGTGAGTTTGGTATCGATGGGCAGGTCGAAAGTACCGGCGGCGCCATGGTTTTTTCGCGATTGCACGCCAGTGAGTGCCAGTGTTGAAACGATGGAAAAGCTTTGCGTGACTTGCGGCGCGGCATTGAAGGTGGTATCGCCTGCCTGGTCGGCCGCAATGGTGCAGGTTCCTCCCGCAAACGCTGTAACGTAGTTTCCTTCAACGGTGCAGACGGTCGGTGTTTGCGAGGTCAATATCGTTGGGAGTTCCGACGATGCCATGGCGGATACCAACCCTGACCCGCCAATTGAAATGCTTGGCGCGGGGCCGAAGGAAATCGTCTGGCTCAACTTCGCGGTCATCGTATTGACTGAAGCGGAGGCCGGGCTGCTTCCAGCGGCATTGGTCGCCGTGACGGAGCAGCTGTAGCTGTCGCCGGCAAGGAGTCCCGTCACCGTAATCGGCGATGAAGCGGCGATTGCGGCATATGGCGTGGTACTCGTGCAGGTTGCGGTGTAGTAGGCGATTGCCGCGCCACCGTCCGACATGGGCGGCGTAAACGAGATCATCGCTTCGGTCACGCCCGATATCGCACCCCCAATCTCCGGCGCACCGGGCGGCTTGGCGACAAGAATATCGTCCAGATGGATGTCGTAGCCGAGCGAACTCGAACCATTGAACAGGAGGTAGTTTGACATTCCGCTGAACGTGACCGGCAGGTCGTAGACGTATTGATACCAGCCTGTTTCCGCCACAACCGGTGAATAGCCCTTGAAGCGATTGATCGTTCCCAGCAACGTGGCTCCTGACGTGCTCGAACTGGTGCTGATGTAGACATCGACCTTGTCGCTTTGCGCGCCAGTCGCGTCGCGGTACATCCAGAAGCTGACCTTGGCGCCGCTGATTCCGACCAGCGAAAACATCGGCGAAACGAGTCTTGCGCTGCCACCCATCGCGGCATCGTGGGAATTGAAGTACACGAGATTGCTGCCGCTATTGGCATTGGCGCCCGCCGGGAAGAGCGTCCCCGGATTGGTGCGCCAGACCGCGTCGGCATGAATGCCGATCAGGGACTGCCAGTTTGGAGGCAGTGCGGGTGTCGTGGTGACCTCGGTCCTCAGTGGAAGCATGAAGAGCGGCGGGGTGACGCTGTTGGTCGGGGCGGATGCCGGGCCGGTTCCGTTGATGTTGGTCGCTGTCACGGTAAACGTGTAAGTCATGCCTGCGATGAGGCCGGTGACCGTGAGAGGACTTGCCGGTCCACTCACGGTGAGATTGCCGGGTGCCGAGGTTGCCGTGTAAGTGGTGACCACGCTTCCCCCATTCGACAAAGGCGGTGAAAATGTGATGGTCGCTTGATTGGTTCCTGCAGTCGCTGTGCCGATGATGGGTGCGTCCGGTGCAGACTTCGGGATGACCATGTTGGTCGGTGCCGAAGGCGCGCCAGTTCCGTCTCCATTGGTCGCCGTCACAGTGAATGTGTAGGCGACCCCATTGGTCAGGCCGCTGACCGTGAGCGGGCTTGCCGCACCGGAAGCGGTCACGTTGCCCGGGTTCGAAATCGCGCTGTAGCTGATGATTGTGCTGGTCCCGTTGTATGTCGGCGGGGAAAAGGTGACGCTTGCCTGCGCATCGCCGGCTGTTGCGCTCGCCGCGTTTGGCATGCTTGGAACGACCGTTACACTTGCGGAACAACCCGCCGGTTCACCACCGTTGAGGCCTTGACAGCTCCAACTCCATGGACCACTGCCGGTCAGCGCGGACGGGCCACCTTGCAAGCAGAGTCCTTGCGTCGGCGCCGTCCAGTAGGATGCATCGTTGGCCCCGCCACAAGCGCCGTCAACGTAGCCGCTTGGCAGTGTGAAATCCCATACGTAGTCATCGTCGCAGTGCATGTAGCCTGGCTGTTGCGATGCGGTGCCATACACATCATTGCAACCGGCGTTGGTTCCCTGCGGCAGTGCCGTGTCGTACTCAAGCCCGGAAAAAACATTGGTCTTGAGCCAGTCGTACTTCCGCGAAACCATGGCGCTTTGCGCGGCGGCGGCGCGGAAATCGTGTCCGCTGGTCACGTACATCTGAAATGCTTCCGCCCATTCTTCGGCCGGGTTGTGCTTTGGCGCGACACAGCCTCCGTATCCCGGGTCATATCCGTACTTCGAGATCCAGTCTTTCGGGTCGTCGCTTTTACGCAGGGCACAGCCGTTTGCGAAGCTCGAGAGATCGTACGAAATATCATAGAAACCGGTGGTATCGATCAATCCCCAGTGCGGAAGCAGGGGGTTTTTCGGCGCTGGCGAATACGTACCGCCGAACGTACCGTCGAGATAATGCCCGTACTCATGGAGCAAGGTGTCGACATCAAGAGCGGCACTCGGCTGCCGCCCCATGTCTGTACGCGGATCGAAATATGCGGCGACAAACCGGTAGTCGCTGGCGAGGTCGATCCAGATGTTCTGGTAGAAGTAAGCGAAAAGCGGTGTGCCGTTTGCGTCCTGGATCGCGCCGACACATTGGCCCGAGATGCATTGCACCATTTCAAACGCGGACATCTGCAAATTGGCGGGAAGTGCATTCATCGGCAGCGCGTAGATGGCGGCGACAGTGTCCTTTGATACGTCGTTCGGATGCAGCGGCTGCATGTTTGCGTAAAGTGGAAAGGTCAGGGCAATGGGCGCCAGTACCAGCTCACGCTCGGCAAGAAACTGGTCCATCTGCGTGAGGCAGGCGCTGGTGACGAGGTCGGAAACAGGCAGGCCGGCGCGCGCCTGGAAGGCGTGAAGCACCCGCAAGTGTTCGTCGTCGAGTCCACGCAGTGAGCCCATCTCGGTCTGGTAGCCGAGCATCAGGAAACCCGAAAAGAGTTTGTAGGCGAAGCTGCCGCGATCGATGTTGCCGTTGCTTGCCCGCCAAACTGGGACATTCATGTTGTACGGCGTGCCATCCATGATCTGCAAGGCATTCGAATCGTTCTGCAGGAATTGGGAACTGAGCGCGGTGCACGGCGTGCTGATAAGCGCGGTCGCGACGAGCCACACGGTTACAAGTAACCGCACCAAGAGGTGGCGGGATGCGCTGTCTGGCGGCTTAGCATCATTTGCCGGGTCGCGTTGCATGTTGCCTGTATTGCGCATGGTGAGCGGTCTCCGAAAATGGACCTGCCGCACGTAAAAGGTCCGTACTTCCTTTTCGGCATCTCCGGCACCGATCTTTAGCGTCCCGTGAAAGCCATCTATCTGGCTGATGTCGATTTTTAAACTTCGGGGAGGAATTTTGACCTTTGGAAAGGTAACCAGCGCCGCATCTTGATGCACATCAATTTTTGTGCGGCACTGCTTTTGTCTCCGCAGTCCACCGACGAAATGCAGTTCACTTGCTACCGTTTCAGGCGGTTTGGCACGGCGCAAAATGTGCTCTAATCATTTCGTCCTACGTTAGCGAGCAAGCGCAATAGCGCCCGAGAAGAATGATGAACGGTGCATACCAGCACGGATAAGGATTTCGCGGAAAGGCCGGGCCACATGCTGGCGCGGCTAAGGACGGCTGTTGTCGTTCTGAACCTGATTGCCTTTGCCGTTCTGTGGTGGGCAATCACCGACCGCCGATCAGCTGCCTACGAGCGCGCGCAAACGTCGGTCCAGAATCTTTCGCTGATTCTCGCGAATGACATTACTTCTGTGCTGGACAAAGCCGATCATGCGATCCTGACGGTCGTCGATGGCGTGGGCGCGAATGGCATCGACGGTGCCTCGGCCGAGGCCGCCGTCGGCAGGACGGTCGCGATGGAGCTCGCGCGGCGCCCGGATGTCAACGCATTGCGGGTAACCAATGCATTGGGCGATGTTGTTGTGGGCGCGGGTCCGCCGCAAGTCAGTCGTGTCAACATCGCGGACCGCGAGTACTTCATGCGCCTTCAATCCAATCCCGACGCGGGTCTGGTGATTTCAGAGCCGATGGTGGGGCGCATTGGCGGAAAACCCGGGATTGTTCTTGCGCGCGCATTCAAGGATCGCGTGGGTGGCTTCGGCGGCGTGGTTTACGCGATGGTGTTGAGCGACAGTTTTGAGCGACTATTTTCCGCGCTGGATGTCGGGCCGAAAGGTGCAATCACATTGCGAATGGATAATCATGCGCTTGTTGCGCGCCATTCAAAGGAGTCCAATTCACCCAGGGAGGCAGGTAGCACAGAGGTTTCCGCCGCGCTTCGTGAAAGGATGGCGGCGAGCCCAACGGAAGGCGTGTATGTCGCGCAAGCGCTGCTTGACGGCATTGAGCGTTCCCATGCCTATCGCAAAGTCGCTAAGTATCCTTTCTATATTATTGTCGGCCTTGCCACGGGCGACTTCCTTTATGAGTGGAGGAGAGTCACGGCAATCGGTTTGACGCTATTTGCGCTGTACCTCGTTACGACGGTCTTGCTGTACGGGTTGGTGCGACGCTCATGGAAACGGCACGAAACGGCCGTTGCCACGCTTGCGCGCCGGGAGGCGGAATTCAGCAGGCTATCGGCGTTGGTGCCGGGAATGATTTCGCAATTCCAGGCTTTTTCCGAGAAACGCAATTGCATGCCGTACGTCAGCGACGCGATTCGCGACATTTATGAGCTTGAACCGGAGGACGTGCGAGAAAATGCGGCACCCATGCTCGACAGAGTTCACCCGGACGATGCGGAGCGCCGTCGCGCGGCCATCTTTGAATCGGCGCGCACGCTAAAACGCTACCAATGCGAATATCGCATCATCCTGCCCATCAAGGGCGAACGCTGGGTGCGATCCGACTCGCAACCCGAGAAACAGCCTGATGGCAGTATCGTATGGCACGGATACATTGCCGACATTACCGAGCAGAAGCGGATTGAGCAGGCATTGCGCGAGAGCCAAGCGCAGTTGACGGGGATTCTCGAGTCCACGGCTGACGGGATTCTGGCAGTTAATCGAGAAGGCAAAGTGCTTCGGGCAAATGCACGATTTGCCAGAATGTGGCGGATTCCGCAAGCGGTGCTCGAGGGAGGGGATGATTCGGCGTTGCTCAGTTGCATTCTGGATCAGCTGATTGATCCTGACGCGTTCATCGCCAAAGTGCGGGCGCTTTACCAATCCGACGCAATTGACATTGATACGCTGGCCTTCAAGGACGGGCGTTTCTTCGAACGCGTATCGACTTCTTTAATCCTGAATGGCGTCACGTTCGGCCGGGTGTGGTCATTTCGCGATATTACCGGGCGCAAGCGGGTGGAGGCCGAGTTTCAGGCAGCGCGGACCAAACTGGTCGCGACACTGGATGCGATACCGGATCTCCTTTTCGAGGTCGGACCTGACGGGCTCATTCACGACTACCATTCTCCGCGCATGGACTTGCTGGCGGCGCCGCCGGAAGTCTTTCTTGGCAAGACATTCGCCGAGGTGATTCCACCTGACGCGGCGGAAACATGCATGCTGGCGTTGCGGGAAGCGGAAGCCACTGGCGCATCGACAGGCAAACATTATGTGCTACCGCTTTCGCTGGGCAGGCGCTGGTTTGAGCTTTCGGTTTCGCGCAAGTCGGTGGCGGAAGGCGAGGATCCGCGTTTCATTTTCCTCGCACGTGACATCACTGAACGCAGGCAGGCAGAGGATAGCTTCAGGGAGGGCGAAGAAAGGCTGCGCGCGATCGTTGATGTGGCCAATGCAGGCATTTCCATCGTCGACAGGAGTGGCAAGTATTTGATGTTCAACAATCGGTGGTCGGAAATCCTTGGTTTTGCGGGCGACGAAATGAAGGGTTTGACCTACGAAGACGTTACACATGCTGATGATCTGCAAGTCGCCAGGGCCAGATTTCTCGAGCTGATCGAGGGAAAGGTTGATAAATACCGATTGGAAAAACGCTATATCCGGAAAGATAAATCGGTAGTGTGGACCGATCTGTCGGTCTCGGCACTGAAGGACAAGGACAACAAGGTGTTCAATGTCGTAGGAATGCTGGTTGACATCAGCGAACGCAAGCGCCTCGAAGAGTCGCTGCAACGGATCAACGAAGAACTGGAGATCATCGTCAGCGAACGCACCCGCAACCTGGTCGAGGCCAACGCCGAGCTGCAAACCATCACCTACACGCTCGCGCACGACCTGCGCGCGCCGGCACGCCTCGTAGCCGGCTTCGCCGTGCGGCTGACCGACGCCTACGGTGCCACCATCCCCGAACAAGGCAAACGCTGGCTCAGCCTGATGACCGCCTCGGCCAACCGCCAGGCACAACTGGTCGAAGACATGCTCTCGTACATGAAACTCGGCTTCAAACCGGTCGAGCGCGAACCGATCGACATGAACGCGCTGGTCGCAGAGTTGACGGAAGCCGCCTCCGCCGACGCCGCCCATCATGGCCCGATCGAATGGCGTCTCGGCCCACTCCCCGCCGTCGAAGGCGACCGCGCCCTGATCCGGGTAATACTCACCAACCTCATCAGCAACGCCATCAAATACAGCGCCCGAGCCGCCCATCCCGCCATCGAGATCGGCCGCCACGCCCGGGAAGACCAAGTCACCGCCTACTATATTCGCGACAACGGCGTCGGCTTCGACCAGGCCCGGGCCAGCAAACTCTTCGGACTATTCCAGCGCTTTCACGACCCCGGCGAATACCCCGGCACCGGCATCGGGCTCGCCATCGTCAAGCGCCTGGTGGAAAAGCACGGCGGCCGCGTCTGGGCCGAATCGACCCCGGGGGCCGGCGCCACGTTCACTTTCACCCCTGCAAGCGGAGGCCTCCAGCGATGAACACAATCCTGCCTGACAGCGCCATCCTCGTGGTCGACGACGACGAAGGCGAGGTCGAACTGATCTCGATGGCCATCGACGACCTGAAGCTGCCGTACCGCATCGACGTCGCCCGCCAGGGGCTTCGCGGTGCTCGATCACCTGCACCGGCGGGGCAAATATGCCGACCGGCCGGCGGGATTGCCGGCGCTGGTGATCCTCGACAACAAGATGCCGATGATGAGCGGCGTGGAGGCGATGCGCGAGATCGCCAAAGTGAAAGCCTTTCAGGCCGTCCCGATCGTCATGTTCTCGGCCTCGGCCAGCGACACCGACATGGCCGAGGCGTATGAGGCGGGCGTGAACTCGTATGTGATCAAGCCGATGGGGGCCAAGCAGTTCAAGGAGGCGGTCCATGCGATCGTCACCTACTGGACCAGGATCAATTCGGCAGGGAGTTCGCTGGATACATGAATGTCGAGTAATACATGCATATGACGGACCGGCACTTGCAGACGAGCGGGTCGATCGTTAACATGATTTTCTGAGTGGTTTGACCTTTCAATCCAATTTCGGCGGGAGTGATTTGTGAAACGTATCTGGCTGGCAATCGTGAGCATCAGCATGACCGGACAATGCTTTGCCGCAGGACTGACAATTGCGGAACTGGTGGGTGAACGATGTTCGACCTGCCACGGCGCCGAAGGACAGGCGACTTCGGCAATTTTCCCTTCCCTTGCAGCGCAAAACCCGGAATACCTGGTCAAACAACTCAAGGATTTCAAGTCAAAAAAGCGCGCCAGCGACATCATGGCGCCGCAGGTTGCGGACCTGTCAGACGAGAACATCATCGGGTTGGCGACGTTTTTTTCCGGCAAGCCGGCGAAAGTGAATCGCGTGTCGGATGTTGATCTGCTGCCCGTTGGCCGCTACATCTACACCAAGGGAAATAGCTGGTCTGGTTTACCAGCTTGCACCAATTGCCACGGTGAAAAAGCCTATGGCACGTCAGCCTTGCCGCGCCTCGCGGGACAGAGTGCGCGTTACCTGCTGAACCAGCTGAAGGAGTTCAACCAGCGAACGCGCACCAATGACAACGAAGCCATGCACTTGGTCGCTTCACGGTTGACGGAGATGGAAACCAAGGCCGTGGCCGACTATCTGTCGCAACTGCCTTGATGGCGCAAAATTGTTGTGAGTACCGTGGTCATTCCCCTATTGTTCTTCAGCCCCGGTCGAGGCCGGGGCTTTTTTTCGGGTGCCTCAACAAAAATTGGTTGCCCGAACAAATCGCAGGCACACTTCAACACATGCACCCAGAGGAGCCAGAACAACGTGTCAGCCACGGGACGATTTATCATACGCTCTACGCAACACGCTCTACGCCATGCCGCGTTGCGCCGTGAGTTTTGCGTGCCTGCGTGGAACGCGAGAAGGGTGATGGAATCGAAATGAGCCCTTACCGCCCTTTCCTTCACTACCTGCTGGCACTGATCCTGGCCGCATGGGCGCTAAGCGCTCCTGCGGCCGATTCCCCCAAGCGGCTCGCGCTGGTGGTGGGCAACGCGGCCTATCCCGGTTCGCCGCTGGCGAATGCGGTCAACGATGCCCGCGCCATTGCCGTCTCATTGAAAGAACTGGGATTTCACGTCACCGCGCTGGCCAATCTCTCACAGAGGGAATTCAACCATGCCATCACCCGTTTTGGCGAACAGCTCACGCCGAATACCGTCGCGCTGTTTTATTACGCCGGCCACGGCATGCAGGTACGCGGCAAGAACTATCTGATTCCGGTGGACGCACAAATCCACACGGAAGCGGGCGTCAAAAGCGAAGCCGTGGATGTCGATACACTGCTGGAACATTTCCAGTCCGCCGGCAGCCCGCTCAACATTGTCATCCTCGACGCCTGCCGCAACAATCCGTTCGAGCGGCGTTTCCGCAGCACTGCCGGAGCCGGGCTGGCGCAAATGGACGCACCCAAGGGTACCCTTGTCGCCTACGCCACGGCGCCTGGCAAGACCGCGCTCGACGGCGAGGGCGCAAACGGTGTCTATACCGCGGAACTGCTGAGGGCTGTCCGCCAGCCGGGACTCAAAGTGGAGGATGTGTTCAAGCAAGTGCGCATCCGGGTAGCGGCGCTCACCGCCGACCAGCAAATGCCCTGGGAAGCCTCTTCGCTGACCGGTGACTTTTATTTCACCCATCCCGCCAGCACCGCCATCACCGGCACGTCGCCGGCAGCCGGAGTCGAAACGCCTGCGGTGGCCCCGCTGGCGGAAAGAGGCGTGCTCACCAAATTGCGCGGCATCGTCAGCCCGGAAAAGGAAGCCTTTCTGTCCGACCCGCAGGTACAGGCCCGCCTGCGCCAACTGGGGATGGATATCGAGTTCGAGGTAGTTTCCTCGCGCGAAATCACCGCGCGCATCGACCCCAAAATCCACGACTTTGCCTTTGTCGCCAGCGCCACGCAGGCGACGCGGCTGAAGACCATCGGCGGCGCACGCGCCACCGTACACAGCCCTTTCCATTCGGTGTTGGCCATAGCATCCTGGCAACCGGTAGCAGAAGTGCTGGTCGCTAACGGCATGGCCTCGCGGCAACGTAGCGGCGCGTATTTCCTCGACCTGAAACGCCTTCTGGAAGCCATGCGCAACAGCGTGCGCTGGAAAGGCCTGAAAAACAACACCGCGCTGCACCTCAACCACCGCATTCAGGTGCATAGCGCCGACGCGCGCGTGTCCAGTTCGGCGGCCTTGTATCTTGCCCTGCTGGGTTACGTGAGCAACAATTTCCGGGAAATCGGCAGCGAGGCGGAAATTGGCGCGGTCTTGCCCGGTCTGCTCAAGCTCTTTGCCGAACAGGGCGTACAGGAAGGATCGAGCGTCGGCGTATTCAACGACTATCTGCAGATGGGCATGGGCGCCTACCCGCTGGTCGCGCTGGAGGAAGCGCAGTTTGTCGGCCACTTTGCCCAAGGCGCCCCACCCGGCGAGAAGCTGTTGCTCTACCCCTTTCCCACCCTGTTCACCAAACATAGCTGGGTTGCCTTCAACGGACAAAGCGAAAAGCTGGGCAAGCTGCTGCGCGATGATGGCGAACTGCAACGGCTGGCCGCACACCACGGATTCCGCACCGCACAAGGCGATGTGGCGACGCAATGGCAAGAAAGGGGAATCACGGCTCCCGCGCAGATACTGGATGTTGCCAACCCACCGGCCTGGGAAATACTTGAACGCATGCTCACCCTGATGGAACAGCGGCTGGGCTGTGCCCCATCTGACAAGAGATGCAAGAAGCGCGCGGAATAACGTAGCGCCTTGCGCGTTACGTGTATTTGGACCTGTATTGAGGGACAGACCACGGATAAATTCCGGGGAGACACAAAATCATGTGGTCTATCGTGATCACATCCAGAATTGACTGGATATCGCGGGTATTCGGGGGCAAACCTCCATCGCAGAAGCTAAAAAAACAAGCGTTGGCGCGGCTTCCGGACGGAAAATGCCCGGAATAGCCCGCCAGTGCTTGACTTTCAATCTTGCGCGCTGGGCGATTGCGACTTGCGGTTACTGATCAGCGCCGGGCCGCACCGGCATGTATTGCGCGCTATCAAAGTCCGGTTTCTTGCGCAGGTCGAGCGTGAAGGGGAAAGCCGGATTGCGGCCCTCGGGCTTGAAGTCCATCGGCCCGGGCGTGTGACCGAGTTTCTGGAATCTTGCGACCCGGCGGGCTTCGGCTTCGAAGGCGTTCACCGGGAATGTGTCGTAACTGCGGCCACCGGGATGGATGACGTGATAGGTGCAGCCGCCGACCGAGCGCGATGCCCAGCCGTCGACGATATCGAACACCAGCGGCGATTGCACACCGATGGTGGGATGCAATGCCGACGGTGGCGCCCATGCGCGGTAGCGCACCCCGGCAACAAATTCACCTTGCACGCCCGTGGGCGAGAGTGGCACCACGCGGCCATTACAGGTGACGAGGTGGCGATGTTGGGTCATGCCGGTGACCTTGACCTGCATGCGCTCGATCGATGAATCCACATAGCGCGAGGTGCCGCCAACGGCCATTTCCTCGCCGAGCACGTGCCACGGCTCAATGGCTTGCCGCAATTCAAGTTCCACGCCCTGATACGCGACCGAGCCGAAACGCGGGAAGCGGAATTCCAGGAACGGCGCAAACCATTCGAACTTCAATGGATAGCCATGGGACGCCAGATCATCGCACACCGCGCGCATATCCTGCGCAACGAAGTAGGGCAGCATGAAACGGTCGTGCAGCTCGGTGCCCCAGCGGATCAGCTTGTGGCTGTAGGGTGTCTTCCAGAAGCGCGCGATGAGTGCGCGCAGCAGCAGCATTTGCGTGAGCGACATCTGTGGATGCGGCGGCATCTCGAAGGCGCGGAACTCGAGCAAGCCGAGGCGCCCGGTGGGGCCGTCGGGCGAATAGAGCTTGTCGATGGAGAATTCAGCGCGGTGGGTGTTGCCGGTGAGGTCGACGAGAAAATTTCGCAGCAAGCGATCGACCAGCCATGGCTTGTCGGTTTCACTGCCGGCGGCTAGATGTTCGTCCATCTGCTCGAAAGCGATTTCGAGTTCGTAGAGCGCGTCGCTACGCGCTTCGTCGACGCGCGGACTCTGCGAGGTTGGACCGATGAAGGTGCCGGAGAAAAGATATGAAAGCGCAGGATGGTTCTGCCAGTAGGTAATGAGACTCTTCAACAAATCCGGGCGGCGCAGCAGCGGACTTTCCGCCGGCGTGATGCCGCCAACGGTGACGTGATTGCCGCCACCGGTGCCGGTATGCTTGCCATCGAGCATAAATTTTTCGGTGCCGAGCCGCGCCAGCCGCGCTTCTTCATATAGCGTGGTCGTATTGGCAACCAGATCTTTCCACGTCGACGCCGGATGAATGTTGACTTCGATGACGCCGGGATCGGGCGTGATGCCGAATTTGCTGATGCGTTTGTCTGACGGCGGGGTGTAACCTTCGAGGCGCAGCGGATGCTTCAATGCCTTTGCAGTTTCTTCTATGGCGGCCACCAGTGCAAGATAGTCTTCAAGCCGTTCAACTGGAGGCAGGAATACATGCAGGATGCCGTCGCGCACTTCCACGCACAAAGCGGTGTGAATGATCTCAGGCGCGGATTTGCCTTTCTTGAGATTGGCCGCTGCTGGCTTGGGCGATTCCTTCGTTGATTTCTTTGCGGTCTTCGCGGGCAGGGCGTCCTGTTCGTCAAACGGATCGATTGCGTTGATGGTTTCGGCGTCTTCCGGTGCGACCCAAGGCAAGCTGCTCAACGGCAGCCGGAAGCCCATGGGCGAATCGCCTTCGAGCAGGAAGATGTGTTTGGTCTGCAGCGGCCAGGGGCTGGATGCCCACACGGTAGCGGTCTTGGTCGACGCCTTGGCGGGTTTAAGTGGTAACACGTAGCCGACGGCGTCACCGATTCGTCCGGCAAGTTGGTCCAGCAGCTTGCCACGCGCGGCAGGCTTCCTAAGGTCGGGGTCGAGCGGATCGATGTTGGCAGGCAGGTCAGCTTCGCTTTTAATGGTGCGCCACACACTTTCATAGGCAGGCATGACGAAATCAGGATGCAGGCCCAGGTGTGACGCAAGTTCGCGGGTGAAAGCGCGTGCGTCGACCGCGGCGGCCTTCTTGTCAGGTGCCTCGAATGCAATTAACGCATCGTCGTTCCATACTGGTGTGCCGTCGCGCCGCCAATAGCACGACAGTGCCCAGCGCGGTAGTGGTTCGCCCGGGTACCACTTGCCTTGGCCGAAATGCAGCATCGCGCCCGCCGTAAAGCGCGGTTTCAGGCGGCGCAGCAGGTCGGTCGAGAGCTCGAGTTTTTTTGGAGAGTGCGCGGTGATATTCCACTCCGGCCCTTCCATGTCGTCGATGGACACGAAGGTCGGTTCGCCACCCATGGTGAGGCGCACGTCGGATTTCTTCAGATCCTTGTCGACGGCTTCTCCCAGTTTCTGGATGCTGGCCCACTGCGCGTCGTTGTACGGCTTGGTAACGCGCGGGTCCTCATGGATGCGCGTACCGTCATCTGGAAATCGAGCACGGTTTCGCACACGTCGGTGAATCCCGAGACCGGTGCGGCGGAAGAAGGAATCGCCGTGCACGCCAGCGGGATGTGTCCTTCCCCGGCCAGCAAGCCCGATGTGGGATCGAGCCCAATCCAGCCCGCGCCCGGCAGGTAGGCTTCGGCCCAGGCGTGCAGATCGGTGAAATCCTTGTCGGTGCCGCTGGGGCCATCGAGAGACTTTTGATCGGCGGTCAATTGAATCAGGTAGCCCGACGCAAAGCGCGCTGCGATGCCGAAATGGCGAAGAATCTGCACGAGCAACCAGCCGGTGTCGCGGCAGGAACCAACACCGCGTTCAAGTGTTTCTTCCGGCGTCTGCACGCCGGCTTCCATGCGAATCAGGTATTTGATGTCGTGTTGCACCCGCGTATTTAGCGCCACGATGAAATCGATGGTGTGAATGGGCTTGGCGAGCAACGCCAACTTTTTGCCGCGTCAATCCACGTCGCCAGTCGCTGACTGGACGGACCCGTTTCCAGATAAGCCGTCAGTTCGCGCTGGTTATCCGGGGTGTAGGCAAACGGAAATGACTCGGCATAGGCTTCGATGAAGAAATCGAACGGATTGATGACCGTCATCTCGGCCACCAGATCGACCGTGATCGACAGCTCGGTCGTCTTCTCCGGGAACACCAGCCGTGCCAGCCAGTTGCCGTACGGGTCCTGCTGCCAGTTGATGAAGTGCTTTTCCGGCTTGACGGTGAGCGAGTAGCTTTCGATCGGCGTGCGGCAGTGCGCTGCCGGCCGCAGGCGCACCTCGTGCGGCGAGAGATTCACCGGGCGGCCGAAGATGTATCGGGTCTGGTGGTGCAGGGCAACGCGGATGGTCATTTGGAATTCGCTGTTACCGCACCGGCAGCCAGGGGGATGCGACAATTTCGCAACCCGGTCATTCCAGCCAATCAGGGTCCGGCAACTCACCGAATACCCGTCGCAGGCCGCCGCCCCAGCGTTGCCGCAACATCGAAAAATACGGATCACCCTCGCGTATGCGCTGCTGCACGCCGACCCGTAGCGCGTCCTTCGGGTACCACAGCATGTCGATCGGCAAGCCGACCGAAATGTTGGACTTGATGGTGGAATCGAACGAGATCAGCACGCATTTGGCGGCTTCCTTCTGCGGCGTGCCGGGTGTCAGCACGCGATCGAGGATCGGCTTGCCGTATTTCGCTTCGCCCAGTTGAAAGTACGGCGTTTCGTCAGAGGCCTCGATGAAATTGCCCTGCGAATAGAGGTGAAACAGGCGTTCCTGCTCGCCTTTGATCTGGCCGCCGATAATGAGGTTAGCGGTCGCCTCGATGCCGCTTTGCATCAGCATCTGGCCGTCGCGTTTTTGCATTTCGCGCAATGCGTCGCCCGCCAATGTGGCGACATCGAACATCGATTCGGCATTCCAGATGGTTGGCACGCCTTCCGCCGCGTGCTGGTGGCGATCGAGCAGGTTGGTGACGCCCTGGGTCATCGACAGATTGCCGCTCGACAGTACGACGATGACGCGATCATCCGCTTTTTCATATACCCGCATTTTGCAGAAAGTGGCGATATGGTCCACACCCGCGTTGGTACGCGAGTCGGATGCGAAAATCATCCCTGAATCCAGACGCAGGGCCACGCAGTAGGTCATTTCAACTTCTCCGGGACATTTTGCTTGCAGTTTCTATTGCTGTTGGTGTGCCGCGGGGGCCGCGCCGCAGCTCCGGCGCGAAGAAAGAATCGTTGATTTCCTCGCCCAGCTTCGCCGTCGAAGCGAGGAAATCGGTCAGGTATTCATGCAGGCCGGTCGCGAAAATATTATTGATACGTCCGAACTGCATCGCCGCGTAGATTTCGCCGGCCAGGCGGGTTGCTTCCGCGGATGATCGGTTCTGCACGGCCGCGAGTATTCCATAAACCTCGTGCATGCAAAAATGCAGTGAACGCGGAATATCCTTCCGCAGGATCAGCAATTCGGCAATTCGCACCGGCGTAACGGTATCACGGTAGACTTTTCGATAGGACTCGAATGCCGAAACCGAGCGCAGGACTGCGGACCATTGGTAGAAATCGACGGCACCACCAACATCGGTAATACTCGGCAGTAGCACGTGATATTTTACGTCGAGCATGCGCGCTGTATTGTCCGCCCGTTCCATATAGGTGCCGAGGCGGTGAAACTGGAATGCTTCATCGCGGAGAATGGTGCCGAAAGTGACGCCGCGAAACAGGTGAGACCGCTCTTTCACCCAGTCGAAGAACGTCGATATTCCGCGTGCGTACAAGCGGTCCTCATCCATGTTCTGCATTTCCAGCCAGGTGGCATTGAGCACTTCCCACATTTCGCTGGTAATGGTGCCGCGCACGGCGCGCGCGTTTTCGCGCGCCTGCCTGGAGCAGTTGTAGATCGACGAGGGGTTGTCCGGATCGAGCGCCAGGAAATGCAGCACTTCCTTGGCGCAGACGATCGAATGGCGGCCGCTGAACGGAAACAGGGTGCCGGTGATGTTGAGCGGTGCGAACCACTCCTGATCCTGCAAATCCGGGTCCTTGGTCAGCAGCGACATGCGATAGGCAACGTCGAGGATGCGCGCGGTGTTTTCGGCACGCTCAACGTAGCGCGACATCCAGTAGAGGGTGGAGGCGGTTCGGCTCAGCATGGTCAGTCCACAATCCAGGTATCTTTGACCCCGCCGCCCTGGCTGGAATTGACCACCAGCGAGCCTTCGCGCAGGGCAACCCGGGTCAGTCCGCCGGGCACAAAATTGACGTTCTTGCCAGACAGCACATAAGGCCGCAGGTCGATATGGCGCGGCGCCAGGCCTTTGTCGGTGAAGGTCGGGCAAGTCGACAAGCGAAAGCGTCGGCTGGGCGATGAAGCGCTCCGGCGCGTCGAGCACGCGCTGACGGTAGCGCTCGCGCTCGTCCTTGGTCGAGGTCGGGCCGACCAGCATGCCGTAGCCGCCGGAGCCCTGCGCTTCCTTGATCACCAGGTCCTGCATGTTGGCCAGGACGTAATCGAGATCCTTCTTGTTGCCCAGCATCCAGGTGTGGACGTTATTCAATATCGGCTCTTCGCCCAGGGTAAAAGCGAATCATCTCCGGCACGTACGGGTAGAGCGACTTGTCATCCGCGATGCCGGTGCCGACGGCGTTGGCCAGCGTGACGCGGCCGGCGCGGTAGGCTTTCATCAGGCCGGGCACGCCCAGCATCGAATCGGCGCGAAACGCCAGCGGATCGATGAAATCGTCGTCGATGCGCCGGTAGATCACGTCCACCTTTTGCGGACCCTGGGTGGTGCGCATGAAGACGGTGTCTTCCTGCACGAACAGATCGATGCCTTCGACGAGCTCGATCCCCATCTGCTGCGCGAGGAACGCGTGTTCGAAGTAGGCGGAATTGAAATGCCCGGGCGTCATCAGCACAATGGTCGGGTTGTCGATCCCGACGGGCGCGGCATTGCGCAGGGTTTCCAGCAGCATGTCGGGGTAGTGATCGACCGGGCGGATATGCTGCGCGCTGAATAATTCCGGCAGCAGGCGCATCATCATCTTGCGGTTTTCCAGCAGGTACGACACGCCGGACGGGGTACGCAGGTTGTCTTCGAGCACATAATACTCGCCGTCGGCATCCTTGACCAGGTCGATGCCCGCAACATGTGCATAAATGCCGCCCGGAACGTCAACGTGCATCATTTCGGGGCGGAACTGGGAATTCTCAAGCACTTTATCGGCAGGCACCTTGCCCGCCTTGAGGATGTTCTGCTGGTGATAAACGTCGTGCAAAGAAATTGAGTGCCGCGATTCGCTGTTTCAGTCCGCGCGACACCTCATCCCATTTCGGGCCGGCAATGATATGCGGCACCAGGTCGAACGGAATCAGCCGCTCGGCGCCGGTGGTTTCGCCATAGACCGCGAAGGTGATGCCGACGCGGTGGAACAGGAGATCCGCCGCCTGCCGATTCTGGGCAATCTTTTCCGGCGGAGTGTTGTTCAACCAATCGGCAAAGGCCAGGTATTGCGGTCGCACGCTGCCATCGGCGGCGTACATTTCATTGTAAAAGGGCTTGAGCGGCATGAATACGGGTGTCTTTTTCTTGGGAGTTGCCATGGAATGCTTAAAGCAATCGCCATGCCCAAATATACCCGCTTTCATGCCTGTTTTCGTCGGGCACACGCATCCCGGTAAAATCAACGCATGCTGACCGCCCACATATCACCGCAAGTCCGCACCGAACAAATCAGCCAGAGCATGTCGGGACGCGATTTGCCGTGTCGCGCGCTGGCGTTCGTGGCGGCGGCCGCGCAGGCAAGCGATCGAACGGAAGGCCTGTCGATTGCGCTGGAGATTGTGGACCTTCTTTTGCAGATCGACGCGGATGACGAAGCGCTGGCGGCTGCGCTGATTGTTTGTTCGTTGCAAAAAAGCGAGATTGATACGGCAATGATCGCGGACGCGTTTGGCGAGGAAGTGACCGCGTTGATCAGCGGCGTCTGGCGCGCCGGTCGCATTGAAAACTTGCGCACCGGCGCCGACGCCAAATCCGGCCCAAGCATCGAGACCCTTCGCAAAATGTTGCTGGCGATGGCGGACGACGTACGGGTGGTCCTGATCAAACTCGCCGAGCGCGTGGTGATGATGCGCGCCATCACCAAGGCGGACGAAGCGGTTCGGCGCGCTGCCGCCGTTCAGACGCGTGACCTGTTCGCGCCGCTGGCCAATCGACTCGGTGTGTTTCAGATCAAGTGGGAACTTGAGGATTTTTCGTTCCGCTATCTGGAACCCGACCTCTACAAACGCGTCGCGGCACTACTTGACGGCAAGCGAGGCGAGCGTGAAGCGTTTATTCAGCGGGTGCTCGACACGCTGCGGGTGGAATTGGGCACGCTCGGTGTGAAGGCGGAAGTTGCCGGCCGGCCCAAACACATATTTTCGATCCACCGCAAGATGCAGTCGAAGAATCTGCCGTTCGAGAGACTCTACGATGTGCGCGCGGTGCGGGTGCTGGTCGACAGCGTGGCCGATTGCTACGCCGTGCTGGGCCTGGTACATGATTTCTGGGAGCCGATTCCGGGCGAGTTCGATGACTACATCGCGCAGCCGAAGGCAAACAACTATCAATCGCTTCACACGGCCGTTGTCGGCCCCGAAGGCAAGACACTGGAAGTGCAAATCCGTACGCATGAAATGCACATCGCGTCTGAGCACGGCGTGGCCGCGCACTGGCGCTACAAAGAAGGCACAAAAAACAAAACCGCCGCGGACAAGAAATTTGAGTCCAAGATCGCGTGGCTCCGGCAGGTGCTGGAGTGGAATCGCGAACTGGTCGATCAAGGCGGTTTCTCCGAACAGGTCAAGCAGGGCCTGTTCAACGACACCATTTACGTTTTCACGCCGCAGGGCAAAGTCATCGACTTGACCGCCGGCTCAACGCCGGTGGACTTTGCCTACCACGTGCATACCGATCTCGGTCACCGTTGCCGTGGCGCCAAAGTCGATGGCCATATCGTGCCACTCAGTACCAAATTGCAAAATGCGCAGCGCGTGGAAATCCTCGCCGCCAAGCAGGGTGGACCGTCACGCGACTGGCTGAATCCGCAACTGGGTTTCCTGTGCAGCCCGCGCGCGCAGGCCAAGGTGCGAAACTGGTTCCGCCAGGAGTATTTCGAAGTCGATGTCGCGCATGGCCGGCAGGCGATGGAAAAGGAACTGGCACGCGCCGGTGCGACGGCCATCGCGCTGGAAAAGGTCGCGGTGGCGCTGGGGCACAAGGAACTCGACGAATGCCTGGCCGCCATTGGCCGCAATGAAATCACCGTGCACCAGATTGAAGTTGCACTTCGTGAATTGACCGCACCAAAGGTTGATGCGCCGCTGGTCAATGTGCCTTTAGTGCTGGCTGAGTCGCGGCAGACGTCGAAGTCCTCTGGCGGGGTGCTGGTGCTGGGCCTGAATAACATCGCGACCATGGTGGCGAAGTGTTGCAAACCGGTGCCCCCCGATCCCATTGTCGGTTTCGTCACGAAGGCACGCGGCGTGACGGTGCATCGGCTGGACTGCGTGAATATCACCTCGCTCACGGCGGATCAGCGCGAACGCCTGATGACTGCGGAGTGGGGCAATACCGGCGACCAGCCATTTTCGGCGGACATGGAGGTGATCGCGGCGGATCGCCAAGGGTTGCTGCGCGATATTTCCGAGGCGCTCTCGCACGAGCGAATCAATGTCACTGCCGTGAATACGCTTTCGCGGAACAATGTGGCGTCGATGCGATTCACGGTTGAGATTCTGCGTTCGGAGCAGTTGCAGCGGGTGTTGCGAGCGGTGGGTGAGGTGGCGGGCGTGGAGAGCGTACGCAGGAGATAGGATATTTCAAACTCAAACATTGGCGCGCCTTTCCGGCCAAAAAATGCTTGAGGAAGCGCGCCAGTCATTGACTTTCGGTTGTCGCAAAGAACGTCCAACCAATACCAAGAACAACATGACAACTCTTTCAGCTGAAAATCGCGGCCCCCTCGCTGGCATCAAGATCCTCGACCTCACCACGGTGGTCATGGGCCCGTTCGCCACCCAGATCCTCGGCGACATGGGCGCGGACATCATCAAGGTTGAAGCGCCGACCGGCGATAACATGCGCTGGGTCGGGCCGATGAAGAATCCCGGCATGGGTCACATTCACATGCACCTGAATCGCAACAAGCGTTCCCTCGTGCTCGACCTCAAGCAGCCGGAAGGGCTTGAAGCCGTCAAGCGTCTGGTCGCGCAATCCGACGTGCTGATCTACAACGTGCGGCCGCAGGCGATGGCACGCCTCGGCCTCGGCTATGAGGCGGTGAAGGCGATTAATCCGAGGCTGGTGTACGTTGGCGCATATGGCTTTTCCGAACGCGGCACCTATGCCGGCAAGCCTGCCTACGATGATTTGATTCAGGGTGCGGCAGGCGTGCCATCACTCACGCTGGAGCAGGGCAGCGAGGTACCGCGTTATGCACCGGTCACGCTCGGCGATCGCAGCGTTGGGCTGCAAACTGTCATTGCCACGGTCGGTGCACTGTTTCATGCCCAGCGCACGGGGCACGGCCAGTCGGTGGATGTCACCATGTTCGAGAGCCTATCGCAATTCGTGCTCGGCGATCACATGGGCGGCAAGACCTTTGTGCCGCCGATCGGTGACGCCGGTTACGCGCGCCTGATCGCGCCCCACCGGCGACCGTACGCGACCAGCGATGGCTACTTGTGCGTACTGATTTACAACGACAAACACTGGAGCAATTTCTTCGAAGCAATAGATCGTAACGATCTCAAGATCGATCCGCGGTTTTGCGATCACACCTCCCGCGCCGCCAATATCCGCGAGGTCTATTCTTTCGTCGCCGACATCATGCGTACGCGTACCACCGTCGAATGGAAAGCATTACTTGAAAAAGCGGACATCCCCAACACGCCCATGCACACCATGGACACACTGATTGACGATCCACATTTGAATTCGTCGGGCTTTTTCCCGTTGTACGAACATCCTACCGAGGGCACGGTGCGCACGACCGCACCAGTGGGTGAATGGAGCGAGACGCCTCTGTCGATACGCCGGCTGGCGCCGCGACTGGGCGAGCACAGTCGGGAAATTTTGCTTGAGCTCGGTTATGAAGAAGGCAAGATTGCGGATGATGGTGGCGGCGGGGGTTACCCGCGTGCCGGACGCGAAACACTAGCATTGGTGCGCCGGTCGGGCCAGTATTGCCCGGAAACCCGCATGGATAGGCGATCTTCGCTTTTTCATATGCTGGACGGGAAAGTGCGGTCTCCTTTGCGCGTGCGTGGCGAGCGCGAGGTGGCGGCGATTCGCTCCTTATAATGCCTGCATGTCTCGCGATGCCGTTTTATCCTCCTGTCCCGCCCAAACGACTGTGCCCGCGCAACACCCATGGTGGTCTTCCCCCTACCTCCTGCTGACCCTCACCACTCTGTTCTGGTCCCTGAACTGGGTGATTGGCCGCGCCATGGTTGGACAGGTACCGCCGGTGGCACTGGCTTACGGGCGCTGGGTGATGGCCGTGCTGTTCATGCTGCCGTTTGCGTTCCCGCAAATCCGCGGCTCATGGCGCGTCATCTGGAAACACCGCGGAATACTCGTGCTGCTCGGACTGATCGGCACTGGTTTTCACAACCTGATTTCCTACGTGGGACTCAACTACACGACGGCGACCAATGGCGTGCTGCTGAATTCTTCGATCCCCGTCATGATCATCGTGCTCGGCGCACTTTTCTTTGGACAGCGAATCGGTGCGCGGCAAGTTGCCGGCGTGGCGATATCGCTTTGTGGGGTATTCGCGATACTGAGCAAAGGTCATCCGGAAACGCTGGCCACATTCCGCTTCAACATTGGCGACCTGATCGTGCTGTCTTCGATGCTGCTATGGGCGCTCTACACACTCGCGTTGAAATGGCGGCCAGCGGAAATTCCACCGATCGCCTTCCTGTGGGTGTGCGGGGTTGTTGGCGTGGCAGGCATGACGCCGTTGTATGCGTGGGAGCTTTCAACCGGCGCGGCCATTCACTGGTCGCCGCAAGTGGCAGGCGCATTTTTTTATCTGGGCCTGTTTCCTTCGTTCATCGGTTATATTTTCTGGAACAAGGGCGTGGCACAGGTGGGGCCAAACGTGTCGGGAATGTTCGTGCACTTGATGCCGGTTTTCGGAAGCGTGCTCGCCTGGTTGTTCCTGGATGAGCGGCTGTACTGGTTTCACTTTGCGGGAATGTCGCTGATTCTCACGGGCATTTTTCTGAGTACACGATCATCGAAGCAGGTTTTGCTCCCTGCGGGAGAGGAGTGAAATGAGGAGTGATAGGAGTGATATGGGAAGTGATATGCAAATTATTTTGTGGCGCCATGCGGAAGCGGAAGATGACGCACCGTCGGATATGGCGCGGAAACTGACGAACAAGGGCCAAAAACAAGCCGGGAAAATGGCGGCTTGGCTGATGGCGCAGGTGGGCAATGACATCAAGCACTGGCGCGTCATTGCCAGCCCGGCGGTACGGGCACAACAGACTGCGGAAGCGCTGCAACGGCCGTTCGAGACCGTCGATGAGATTGCGCCTGATGCATCGGCTGATGCCGTGCTTCGTTCCGCGCACTGGCCGCGCGGAAGCCACAACGTCATTGTTGTCGGACATCAGCCTACATTGGGGATGGTGGCCGCGTATCTGATTAATGGTGTCGAAGGTTACGTGCCCGTAAAAAAGGGCGCGATGTGGTGGTTCGAGGTGCGCGAACATGACGGCATTTCGAAATCCGTCCTGAAAGCGATGGCCACGCCGGATACGATTCTATAAGTCCGACAGACTGCTAGGCGGATACGATTTCCAGTTTCATCCCCGCGCCTTTCCACTCGACCGTCTCCTGTTCAAGCTCGTATTGCGTCAGGCTATGGCTGGCGAGCCAGTCGCCTTTCACGGAGAGCCGAAATACGCCGTTGACGCGTGCCAGCGAAAAAAGCTGACTGTCGACGTTTCTGCGGCTGCGCGACAGCAATACCGCAAGACGCAGGCACATGACCTTGGTCGCGAATGATTCATCACTTGGCAAATCGATCGATAGCTTGGTGAGTCGCCCACGTTGCGCGAGCACCAGCGCGGCCAGCGCCGCCTGTTCGCGCTTGGAGAAACCCGGCATGTCGGCATTGGCGATAACGTAGGCTGAATGCTTGTGAAAGTTAGCCTGGGCAATGTCGACGCCGATTTCATGCAGGCGCGCAGCCCACGCCAATTTCTGGCGCAACTGGAACTGGCGCTCAGCATCGGTGGATTCGTCGGTGCGCTCGAAGAATGCCAACGCCAGTTGCCGCACCCGGTTGGCCTGCGCATGATCGACTTGATAGCGTCTCGCCATTGCCTCGACCGTGGCATCGCGAATATCTTCATGATGGGTGCGGCCAAGCAGGTCGTACAGGACGCCATCGCGGAGTGCCGTGTCTGCCACCGACATGTGACTGATGCCCAGCACTTCGAAGATGGTCAGCATGATGGCAAGGCCGCCCGGCAGCACCGGCACCCGATCGCCCTTCACGCCCGGCAGCGTGAGTGCAGCGAATCCCCCTGCCTTGATGGCTTTGTCGCGCAGCCATTCAAGTCCTTCACGGGAAATTCCTTCACGTGTCTGGCCGTTCTCCTGGAGGATAATGCCCAGCGCCTTGGCCGTTCCACTTGAGCCGATGGCTTCCTTCCAGCCTTCCTTCCTGAATCTGCTGGTGATTTGTTCGAGCTCCTTGCTGGCGGCGAGCTGTGCGTTCTTGAACGAGCGTTTGTCCATCAGACCTTCCGGAAAATAGCGCTCGGCATAACTCACGCATCCCATGTACAAACTGTCGAGTATCTTTGGCTTCAGACGGTGACCGATGATAAATTCCGTGGAACCTCCACCTATGTCCACCACCAGGCGATCATGTTGCGAAGGCGGCAGGCTGTGCGCAACGCCGATGTATATGAGACGGGCTTCTTCACGACCGGCAATCACTTCGATCGGATAGCCGAGAATAGCCTCGGCCTCCTTCATGAAGGCATCTGCATTCTTCGCGACGCGCAAGGCGTTGGTGCCGACCACGCGTACAGCTTCCGTGGGCAAGCCAGTCAATCGTTCGGCAAACTGCCGCAATGCATTGAATGCGCGTTCAGCTGTTTTGGCATCGATTTTCCGGTCCGCGGTCACCCCCGCGCCCAGCCGTACCGTTTCCTTCAGCGAATCGAGCGGGTAAAGCTGGTGATTGACGACACGCGCGATCTGCAGGTGAAAGCTGTTGGAGCCCAGATCGACAGCGGCAAGGGTTTGTTGGGGCATTTTTTTCACTTGGTGTTTTTTGGAAGTATGTCACATGCAATGTGATCGCGGCCCCCGAGCAATTGTCACGAAAAAGTAATACGCTATCGCTATCATGTCAAAACAACCCCCGAAAAAAAACAGGCAGCCTCCACGTATGTCGACAAAGAAGCCCGTCGTGCCAGCCCGCGCGCCGGTCGCGGCACTTTCCGCACCCAATGTAATTGTCTCGGCCAACACACCGCGCGGACGGACCCTCAATCGGGAACTGCAGTTGATGGCGTTCAACCGGCGCGTATTTGCGCAGGCCGAGGATGCATCTGTGCCGTTGCTGGAGCGGCTCAAGTTCCTGACGATCCTGTCGTCCAATCTCGACGAGTTTTTCGAAATTCGCATGGCCGGGCTGAAAGAGCAATTGAAGGTCAACGCCACCGCGCGCAGCCCTGACGGCTTGACGCCAAGGGAGACGTTCGACCTCGTGTCGCAGGGAATGCACGAACTGGTGACACGCCAATATGCGCTCCTGAATGACCAGCTATTTCCCGCACTTGCCGCCGAGGGCATTCACTTCCTGCGGCGCGCGCAATGGACGGCCAGGCAGCAAGCATGGGTCAAGGAATATTTTTTTCGCGAGATGATGCCGGTGTTGACGCCGATCTGGCTGGATCCGTCGCATCCATTCCCGCGCGTGTTTAACAAGAGTCTTAATTTTGCCGTGGAATTGACCGGTCGCGATGCCTTCGGACGCGATTCGCAGCGCGCCATCGTTCAGGCGCCGCGTGTGCTGCCACGTGTGATCAAGCTGCCGCCGGATATCGCCGGGGGAGATAACAGCTTTATTTTTCTGACCTCCATCCTTCACCAGCATGTCGGGGAACTGTTCGCCGGCATGGAGGTTTTGGGCTGCTATCAATTTCGCGCCACGCGCAATTCGGATCTGTTCGTCGATGAAGAGGAGGTCAAGAACCTTCGCCTCGCGTTGCAGGGCGAACTGCCGCTCAGGCATCTCGGCGATGCCGTGCGGCTGGAAGTGGCGGACAACTGTTCAGCGGAAATGCTGCAATTCCTCGCCGCGCAATTTGAACTCGGTGAGGCGGATGTCTATCGGGTCAATGGACCGGTGAACCTGGTGCGCCTGATGAGCGTGCCCGATCAGGTGGCGCGGGCAGATCTGAAATATCCGGTGTTCGTTCCCGGACTGCCCAAACCCCTGGTCAAGGTGGCAAAGGGCAAGGATTTTTTTGAGGTACTGAAAAAGCAGGACATCCTGCTGCATCACCCGTTTGAGAGTTTTATGCCGGTGATCGAATTTATCCAGCAGGCAGCGCGTGATCCGCAAGTGGTCGCGATCAAGCAGACGGTATACCGCACCGGTACTGACTCGATCATCATGGAGACGCTGATCGAAGCCGCCAAGCGGGGCAAGGAAGTCACCGTGGTGGTGGAATTGATGGCGCGTTTCGATGAGGAGGCCAATCTTAATTGGGCGGCACGCCTGGAAGAGGTTGGGGCACACGTCGTATACGGCGTCGTCGGCCACAAGACCCACGCAAAAATGGCGCTGGTGGTGCGACGTGAGATTGAAGACACCAAAGACGCGTATGAGAAAAATTCCCGCGTGCCTCGCGTGCACCTGCGCCGCTATGTTCATCTGGGTACCGGTAACTACCATCCGCGTACCGCCCGGCTTTATACCGATTTTGGACTGATGACGGCGAACGAAGGCATCTGCGCGGATGTGAATGCTGTATTCGTGCAGCTTACCGGACTAGGCAAGGCGACTCGCCTCGCGAACGTGTGGCAGGCGCCGTTCACGTTGCATGCGGGCGTGCTGACGTCGATCGAGCAGGAGATCAAGATTGCCAAGAGTGGAAAGCGCGCGCACATCATTGCCAAGATGAATTCGCTTCTTGAGCAACAGGTGATTGAAGCTTTGTATCGCGCGTCGAAAGCGGGCGTCAGGATCGACTTGATTATTCGCGGCGTTTGCGCCTTGAGACCTGGGGTGGCGGGACTCTCTGAGAATATCCGCGTTCGTTCCATTGTTGGCCGGTTTCTTGAGCACTCACGGATCTTCTATTTCCGCAATGGCGGCGGAGGAAACGAGCAGGTGATGCTGTCGAGCGCGGACTGGATGGAGCGGAACTTCTTCCGCCGGATAGAACTGTGTTTTCCGGTCAACGATTCACGTCTCAAGAAACGGGTAATCGGCGAGGGGCTGACGCCCTATTTGCAAGACAACACGCAGGCGTGGGAGATGGATGGTGACGGGGGCTACACGCGCAAGCAACCCGTCGGGAGCGCGCGCAGCGCCACCAAGACCAAACCGGTGCGCAAGACGGCGCAGGAAGAATTGTTGAAATTACTTGCGGGCGAATAATCGCGCAGTGAGGCGAACTTGCTCAAGCGTGTCAGGACGTATCCGCGTGGACTACCAGAGCTTCCACCACGATTTCTCGCCACTGCCACCTTTGGCGATCATGTCGTTTTTCGGGAAATTCTTTTCAAGCACCCGGCGTGCGGCACCAGATAGATCCTTCATTCCCATTTTTTCATAGGCCAGTACCGTGACCACCAGCGCATCTTCGTTGGCAGGCGCCTGTGGGTAACGTTGCATCACGTTTTCAGCGCGATTGACGGCGGCCAGGTAGCCGCCACGGCTGTAGTAATACTTTGCGACGGCGACATCATGTTTGGCGAGGGAATTCACCAGATACGCCATGCGCCACCGCGAATCTTCTGCATACTTGCTTTCGGGAAAACGAATCGCCAGATCCTTGAATACTTCGAAGGATTCGCGCAAGGCTTTCGGGTCGCGTTCAGACGGATCCAGATTCAGTAAATCACCAAAAATGCCCAGATCCGGCTTGAAATAGGCCAAGCCCTTGATATACAGCGCATAGTCGACATTGGCGTGATTGGGATGCAGTTTCATGAAGCGATCCGCCGCGGCAACGCATTCGGCGGTCTCGCCATCTTTGTAGCGTGCGTAGGCAATATCCAATTGCGCCTGTTGCGCATACTTGCCAAAGGGATACTTGGCTTCAAGTGCCTCGTATGCTTTGACCGCGCCGGCGTAATTGCCCGAATCCAGTTCTTCCCTGGCGTTCTTGTAAAATTGCTCGACGGTCCAGTTTTTCTGTTGATCGAGTTTGTCGCCAAACATCCCGCAACCGGCAAGCATCGTGCTGGCCAATGCCAGAACTGCAAATAATGATCGTGTCATACTGAAAACATGCTGCCCGTTGATTTAGAAGAAGAAGATTATAGCCCAGGCGACATTGAATCCCCTGTGCCGGCCCAAGCCAGAAGTGCGCCTGTTGCTCAGACCCTGAAAGTGCCGATAAGTTTGGCAGGACTTCGGTTTGACCAGGCGCTGGCCGAGTTGCTGCCCGACTATTCGCGAAGCCGGCTCGCTGCGATGGTAAAGGAAGGCGCCATTACGCTCGATCAGCGGACAGTGGTACCGAAGACCAAGCTGCTGGGTGGCGAAACCATCGAGGCAAAGCTGACCGCGCGTGAGGAAGAGTGCGCATTCCGGCCGGAAGATGTTGCGTTGAATGTTATTCATGAAGACGACGCCGTGATTGTTCTTGATAAGCCAGCGGGCCTGGTGGTTCATCCCGCCGCCGGCAATTGGAGCGGGACACTGCTCAATGGCCTCTTGTATCGCAATCCGGCGGTATCCAACCTGCCACGGGCGGGAATTGTGCATCGGCTCGACAAGGACACGAGCGGCGTGATGGTCGCGGCCAAGACCGAGGCATCGCAGACATCGCTGGTTCGCCAGTTGCAGGCGCGGACCATGAAGCGTATTTACGTGGCGCTGGTGCGGGGAAAACTCAACAAGGATGGAGTCGTCGATGCGCCCATCGGCCGGCACCCGCACCACCGCACCCGAATGGCGGTCGTGAAGGAATATGAAGCGGGCAAGCCTGCCGTGACCCACTATCGCGTGCTGGAGCGTTTTGCGTTCCACACATTGGTGGAATGCCGGCTTGAAACCGGGCGCACCCACCAGATCCGCGTGCACATGCAATCCATCGGCTATCCACTGGAAGGCGACACGGTCTACGGCCCCACCATGACCGGGATTGACGATGATGTACGGGCGGTCATTCGCGACTTTGGCCGCCAGGCATTGCATGCGCGCAGGCTCAGTTTCGAGCATCCGATGGAAGGCGTTGAGCGAACCTTCGAGGCACCGATTCCAGACGACATGCGTGAATTCATCGATTTCGCGGCCGGGCTCGGTTAGCAGGGCAACAATGCTGCAGAGTGCCGATACCATTGTTCCTGAATGGCCAGTTCCCCGGAATGTAAAGGCGCTGATTACCACACGCCGAGGCGGTGTAAGCGTCGGTGCGTATGCAAGCCTGAATTTGGGACGACATGTCGGCGATGACCTCTTGTCTGTCGAGGAAAATCGCCGTCGGATCTGCGCACACTTGCCGGCCGAACCCATGTGGCTGGATCAAGTGCATGGAACACGGGTAGTCAACATCACTGCCGAGGTTTTCGCGCACGGCAAAGACCAATCAATGCCGCCCCGGGCGGACGCGGCGACAACTCGATTGACCAATCGTCCGTGCGCGGTCTTGGTGGCCGATTGCCTGTCAATCCTGTTCTGCGATACGGGTGGTTCCTGCGTGGCGGCGGCGCATGCGGGCTGGCGCGGGCTCGCGGCTGGCGTCATCGAGCGCACGGTTGAAGCCATGCAGGTTGCCCCGCAGGATGTAATGGCGTATCTCGGGCCGGCGATCGGTCCGACGGCTTTTGAGGTCGGGCAGGATGTTGCTGACGCTTTTGCTTCGAAGCGTCCGGACTCGCGTCGCGCGTTTCGATCGCTGGCGGACAAGCCGGGCAAGTACGTGGCGGACATATATGAACTTGGCCGGCAGCGACTGTGCGCGGCCGGTGTTGCGCACGTGTACGGCGGCGGGCTGTGCACGGTATCGGCTCCGGATCGTTTTTTTTCATACCGGCGCGACGGTCAAACTGGTCGGATGGCGGCATTTATCTGGCTGGAATAGCACCCCGCGCGTTCGGGTTGGTGAGAGCCTGCCCGGTGGTTGTGCCATGGTTGAGGCGTGCGTGCGTGCTAAAATTCGTCAATCAAGTCGCACACGAAAATTTCACCAGGCGACTGCAAGTTTGCCAGTCGGCAACCACCGGTAATGAACACTCCATGACCCTGTTTTACATCATGCTCGCCAGCCTGGCGGGCGGCGTGGTATCGGTGCTGCTTGCCGCAATGGTTGCTTGGCGCATTCAGCCGCGCCTGATTCCGCTGTTTGTGAGCTATGCGGTGGGCGCTTTGCTGGGAGTGGTGTTCCTGGATTTGCTGCCGCATATCTTTGAAAAAGCCGAGCACGCCCACGATGCGGCAACTTGGATACTGGTCGGAATCCTCGCGTTTTTTGTGCTGGAAAAATTTGTATTGTGGCGGCACGACCACGATCATGCCGGCCAGGCGGAAGCGGTTATCGCCGCGGCAACGAAGCCGCATGCGCATCAACACACCGCACCTGACGATCATTCGCATGGGCACACGTACGAAGGTGGTCGCCGTTCCAGCGCCTGGATGATCATCATCGGCGATGGATTTCATAACTTCACGGACGGTTTTGCCATAGCCGCCGCATTCATGGCTGATGTGAAGTTGGGAATCGTGACGGCAGTCGCCATCGTCGCGCATGAATTGCCACAGGAACTTGGAAATTTTCTGGTATTGATTCATTCCGGCTTCAGTAAAACGCGCGCACTGTTCTGGAACATTGTGTCGAGTTTTGCGACGCTGGTGGGCGCGCTGATCGCCTACTTCGCCATCAGGAATCTTGAGCAGTACTCACTGGTTTTCCTGTGTTTCGCGGCCTCAAGCATGATCTATGTCGCCATCGCCGATCTCATTCCCGGGCTGCACAAGCGCACGTCCATGAGGGAATCGCTATTGCAAATCGCACTCATCGGACTTGGCGTGGCCTCGATCTGGGGGTTTCACCTGTTCATGGTTCACTGATGTACCTGCTTCGTACGCACTCCGTTTTTTGAGTCATCGCTATTCTCGTGATCGCCATCATCAAGGTATCAAGCCGCCATGCGATTGCAATGATGTTCACCTACGATCCCTGCACCCGCGGTGGAAAGCCACTGCGGGTTGCCGCATAATTGTAAAAGTCGATTTTCTTGAAGGGCCTCAAATCATGTCATCGCAAAACAATGCATTCGATTTTCAGAAAATTCTCTCCAGCGCGCAGGAATCCGGCGAGCGCTGGATTCAGGGGCTCGGGTCCATTCCGACCCCGGCCAATGCCAACGAAGCCTGGCAACAAGTGCTAAATAACATGAATCATGAACCGGCAAAACTGGCGGCGCTGCAAAAGCGTTTCGTCGATGAGCAGCAACGATTGATGAGGAGTTTTTCCGAGCCGCAATCCGCGGACGCAGCGGACTTCGCGAGCCTGCAGGACAAGCGGTTCTCCAGCGAGGCGTGGCAGGCCTCTCCCCAGTTCCGTTATCTGGCGGAATCGTATCTGGCGGCATCGCGGCTGTTGCTGGAAAGCATCGACGATGCCGATGTCAAGCCGGACATGAAGCAGAAAATGCGCTTTTTCGCCAAGCAGTATCTGGATGCGATGTCGCCCTCGAATTTTTTGATGACCAATCCCGATGCGCTGAAGTCGGCGATTGAGTCCAAAGGTGAGACGCTGCGTGCGGGTCTCGAAAATCTCAAGCAGGACATGGACAAGGGGCACATTTCCATGACCGACGAGGAGGCCTTCGCGATCGGCGAGAATATCGCGCTTTCGCCCGGAAGCGTGGTATTTGAAAACGAGATCTTGCAGCTGATTCAATACTCTCCGGCGACGGCGCAAGTGCATATGCGGCCGTTGTTAATGGTGACGCCGTGCATCAACAAGTTTTACATTCTAGATCTGCGGCCAGACAACTCCTATATCAGATACGCGGTGGAACAAGGGTTCACCGTTTTCGTCACCTCGTGGCGTAACGTGACGGAAGCACAAGGCCATCTCACCTGGGACGATTACCTCGCCAACGGTGTCATCAAAGCCATTGATGTCGTGCGGCAGATTACCAATGTGGAAAAAATCAACACCCTCGGGTTTTGCGTGGGAGGCACCATGCTGGCGAGCGCTTTGGCCGTATTGCGCCGCATGGGACACGATGTCGTCGAGAGTGTCACGTTTCTTGCCACGTTTCTCGATTTCGCGAATGTCGGCGACATTTCGGCCTATATCGATGACGCCTTTATCGCCAGACGCGAACGCGAGATTGGCCAGGGCGGCATTATCAGCGGCAGCGAACTTGCCTTTGCGTTTACATCGCTCCGCGCCAATGAACTGGTGTGGAATTACGTCGTCAACAATTACCTCAAAGGTACCAAGCCACCTGCGTTCGATCTCTTGTACTGGAACTCGGACAGCACCAATCTGCCAGGCCCGTGGTACACCTACTACCTGCGCAACACTTATTCCGAAAACAACCTCATCAAACCGGACAAGCTCACGATGTGCGGCGTGCCGGTGGATCTTTCATACGTCGACATGCCGGCATTTGTATTCGCCGCCAAGGAAGATCACATTGTCCCGTGGAGCGGTGCGTATTCGAGCGCATCTTATCTGGGGGGTGATACCGAATTCGTGCTGGGTGCGTCAGGGCATATCGCTGGTGTGGTCAATCCGGCATCGAAAAACAAACGCAGCTATTGGACCAATGGCCATCTCGATCAGTCGCAAAGCAAGTGGTTGGGTCGCGCCGTGGAAACCGAAGGCAGCTGGTGGCCGCATTGGATCGACTGGCTGGAACAGTTCGGCGGCAAGATGATTCCCGCGCGCAAAACGCTGGGCAATGCGGACTTCCGGCCCATCGAGCCGGCGCCCGGACGCTATGTGAAGGAAAAGGCTTAGCCACGTCCCGGCATTCGATGTGCGCGGACTGACTTGGCGCGAGAATGTAGCAAGTGGTATTGTTGGTGAAAGCAAATCGAATCTGAACCATCGCCCGCAAGGCGATTGGTCAATAACCTGAAAAAACCGAGGAGAGAACGATGGCACAACGCATTGCGGTGGTAACCGGCGGCATGGGTGGTCTGGGCGAGGCAATCTGCATGAAGCTCTCCAGAATGGGCATCAAGGTTGTCGTGACATATTCGCCGTCGAATACGAAATCCGAAGCGTGGCTGAAGGACATGGCCGCAAAGGATTTCCATTTCCATGCGTATCCCGTCGACGTCGCCGACTACGATTCCTGCGCGGTGGCCGTTGCCAAGATCCAGAAAGAGATCGGGCCGATCGATATCCTGATCAATAACGCCGGCATTACTCGCGATACGACCTTCAAGAAAATGACCAAGGTCGACTGGACAGCGGTGGTCAGCACCAACCTGGATAGCGTATTCAACATGTGCAAGCCAGTGGTTGATGGCATGGTTGAGCGCGGCTGGGGACGAGTGATCAATGTATCGTCAGTCAACGGCCAGAAGGGCGCGTTCGGCCAGACCAACTATTCCGCGGCGAAGGCCGGCATGCACGGATTCACCAAGGCGCTCGCGCTGGAAGTGGCTAAGAAGGGCGTCACGGTAAACACCATTTCGCCGGGCTATATCGGGACCGCGATGGTGACGGCGATTCCGGAAGACGTGCTGAACTCGAAGATCATTCCGCAGATTCCGGTGGGACGTTTGGGCAAACCCGAAGAAGTTGCCGGGCTTTGCGCATATCTGGCCTCAGAAGAAGCCGCATTCCTGACGGGCGCGAACATTGCCATCAATGGCGGACAGCACATGTTTTGATGCTGCGGTTGTGCAGGACGTGAAAAAGGGCGCCGACGGCGCCCTTTTTTTGTCAAACGCAAGTACTGGTGCGGCCTTCAGGCCATTTTCGTGCCGCGAAGCGCACCAGTGCTGGAGTTTGCCGTGCCTATGCGTACATATGCAGTCCGCCATTCACCGACAAATTCGTACCGGTGATGTAGTTCGATTCTTCCGACGCCAGAAACGCGATCGCGTTTGCGATATCGTCGGGAAAACCCATCCGGCCGGCAGGAATGCTGGCGACGATTTCGTCACGCACATCGTCGCGAATCGCGCGCGTCATGTCGGTATCGATGTAGCCGGGCGATACCGCATTGACCGTCACACCTTTCTTGATCACTTCCTGTGCAAGCGACTTGGTAAAGCCGAGTACGCCGGCCTTGGCGGCGGCGTAATTGGTCTGGCCGAATTGGCCTTTGACGCCATTGACGGACGAGATGTTGATGATGCGGCCCCAGCCGCGCTCAACCATGCCTTCGATCACGTGCTTGCTGGTATTGAATACGCTGGTCAGGTTGGTGGTCAGGACCGCGTTCCAATTCTCGGGCGTCATCTTGCGCAGTGTTGCGTCGCGCGTAATACCGGCGCAATTCACCAGTACGCTGATCGGGCCATGTTTCGCCTCGATTTCGCGGACCATTTTCCCGGTGGCTTCATAGTCACTGACGTCGCCAAACGCGACGTCGCTGCAGCCGCCGTTGAAACCGACGCTGGCCATTTCAGTTTGCCAGCGGGTTTCCGAACCCGGAACAACGTAATTGGCGATAACGAAATAGCCTTTTGCCGCGAGTGCTTTGCTGATTCCGGTGCCGATTCCGCCGACACCGCCGGTAATGAGTGCGATTTTCTTGGTCATATGTGTTTACTTGCGGGCTACGCGAGTCCTGTTAGAAATTTCACTGTAAAAAAGCCCCGAAAACATGGTTTCCGGGGCTAAGCCTAATCATGTTGATTAGGAGGAGGAGACTTACAAATTGATTACTTGCGCTTGCTGGAAGCGGTTGCCTTGGTGGCGGTTTCCGTCGCGGCTTTGAACGCGGTGTCGGCAAATGTCGACACTTGCTTCGATGCCTTGGACATCGTGTCCATGGCAGCGGTCGATGCAGCAACGCTGGACTTCAGCGCGGCGAAAGCAACGTCGCTACCGGCGGGTGCGTTCTTGGCGGCTTTATCAAGGCCGTCGACAACTGATTTCTGGAAAGCCGAGACGCGCTCTTCGATCAGTGACGAGTATTGTGCTTGGGCGAAGTTGCTGATGTCATACAAATTCTTCGAATAGCCCATCAGGAATTCCAGACCGGTTTCAGCGGCTTTGGTACGCAGGCCGTTGAACTCTTGTACGTCCTTGACGGAGGTTGCGGCTTTGGAGCTCTTGGCGGTTTCGTCGAGGCCAACTTTGGCGGCTTCGAGGTTCAAGGCAAAGAAACGCTCTGCGCTGTCAAACGAGACGCGGGCAAATTTGGTGGCGGCATCAACAGCGGACTTCGAGAATTCGCCGATTTGTTCGTTGCTCATATTCAGGTTGGACATGGTATTACTCCGTAGGAAAAAAGTTTCGGGGAAATAGCGCCACATCAGTCCTTCTGAAACAAATGGTGCGCTGCACAATTGATATATTAGGGGCGGGAAGATCGAATGTCAAGCATTATTTGTGCAGCGCAGCATAAATATCTTTTGCCGCTGCAACAAACAAAAAATGCTAAGATAATCAAATAGCTACTTGCGTGTGCCGGTAGAATGCATTGCGCCGCGATGGACTTTTCGCGATGGATATTATGCTTGCGCAACATTGAATACAAATGACTGATCGCGGTTACCTGGCGTCAGGTGCCTGCAACCCGAAGAAAAGGATCAATCGTGACTCGAATCATCAAGAAATATCCCAATCGCCGTCTCTATGACACCGAAACCAGTGCCTACATCACGCTTTCGGATGTCAAACAATTCGTGCTGGAGAATCAGGTATTCGAGGTGCAAGACGCGCGCAGCAGCGAGAATCTCACGCGCAGCATTCTGCTGCAGATCATCCTCGAAGAAGAAAGTGGCGGCGTGCCGATGTTTTCCGCCGACATGCTCGCCAACATCATTCGCTATTACGGGCACTCCATGCAGGGCCTGATGGGAAGCTATCTTGAGCGCAGCATCGGCGCCTTCCACGAAGCGCAACGCAAGTTCCAGGAACAGACTCAAACGCTGTACGGCACGCTGGGTAACGTCGCTCCCGTGCTCGCGCCGCTCAGCAAAGCGGTGCCTGCGCTCGATCCGGAAGCTTGGACAAAGCTCATTCCCGGCGCAGCAACCGGCGTGCCCAACATGATGGGCGACTATCTGGAGAAAAGTGCCTCCAACGTGATCGGCATGCAGGAGGAATTGCGCAAGCAGGCCATGCAAATGTTTTCGACCTTTCCTTACAACCCGCTGGCCGCCAATGCCGGTGATGAAAAGCCGGCTGCCACGTCCGCCAGCGAAAGCAAAACCACCCGCGCCAAACCCAAGGCCAAGAAAACCGGCCGAGGCTAACCGGCGCGCATGAAGTTGAGCATGAAGCCATCAAATACCAGCAATCCCGGCAGTCCCATCAAGATCAGCAAACGAAAATCAAAGCCGCCGAAAGTCGGCTTTGTTTCGTTGGGCTGCCCCAAGGCGCTGGTCGATTCCGAGCAGATCATCACGCAACTGCGTGCCGAGGGCTACGAGATCGCCCCCAACTACGCCGGCGCCGATCTGGTGGTGGTGAACACCTGCGGATTCATCGACTCTGCCGTGGAAGAATCGCTCGACGCCATCGGTGAAGCGCTCGCGGAAAATGGCAAGGTGATCGTCACCGGCTGCCTCGGCGCGAAGGCAGGCGCGGGCGGCGGCAATCTCATCAAGCAAGTCCATCCGAAAGTGCTGGCCGTTACCGGCCCGCACGCGAAGGATGAAGTGATGCACCATGTGCACGCGCATCTGCCGCAGCCGCACGACCCGTTTATCGATCTCGTGCCGGCGGCCGGCATCAAGCTCACGCCAAAACACTACGCTTACCTGAAGATTTCCGAAGGCTGCAATCACCGCTGCACGTTTTGCATTATTCCGTCGATGCGCGGTGACCTCGTCAGCCGCCCGGTGGGCAGCGTGATGCAGGAAGCGGAGAACCTGATCAAATCCGGCGTGAAGGAATTGCTGGTGATTTCGCAGGACACCAGCGCCTATGGTGTCGACGTGAAATACCGCACCGGTTTCTGGAACGGCCGCCCGCTGAAGACACGCATGACGGAGCTGTGCGAGGCGCTAGGCAATATCGGTGGAACCGAAAAACCGTGGGTACGCTTGCACTATGTGTATCCGTATCCGCACGTAGACGAAGTCATTCCCCTGATGGCCGAAGGCAAAATCCTGCCGTATCTGGATATCCCGTTCCAGCACGCCAACCCGCGCATTCTGAAATTAATGAAGCGCCCCGCCGCAGCGGAAAAAACCCTCGAGCGCATCCAGGCGTGGCGCAAGATTTGTCCTGACCTGACGATTCGCTCGACCTTCATCGCCGGCTTCCCGGGCGAGACCGAAGCCGAATTTCAGGAGCTTTTGGATTTCCTGACCGACGCGCAACTCGATCGCGTCGGCTGCTTCGCATACTCACCGGTGGAAGGCGCCAAAGCAAATGACCTGCCGGACGCGGTTCCGGCTGAAGTGCGCGAAGAACGCCAGGCACGCTTCATGGCGCATCAGGAAAAAATCAGCAAGAAACGACTGAAAGCAAAAGTCGGTCGCGAAATCGATGTGCTGGTCGATCGCCTCGCCGAAGACGACAAGGGCAATCGCATTGCCATCGGGCGTTCAAAGGCGGACGCGCCGGAGATTGATGGTGTTGTTTACGTCACCGGTGCGAGCAAGAAATTGCAGCCCGGTGAGTTCCTGCGCGCGCAGGTCGTCGCGGCGCAGGCGCATGATCTGACGGCGGAATTTGTTCCATAGGTAGAAATGAAACTCAAGCACTGGTGCGGCTTTCTTGGCATTATTGCTCGGAACGCCGCGCCAGTTCTTGTGTCTGCAACCTTGCGCAGCCCGACAAGTTTCCGCGCGGCAATGACTTTGATCGCTGAATGCCGATACGGCGACAGGTGTGTTTGTTGAATTCGTTTAGGGTGTGATAATTGGTACCACGCCGTTGATTTCAAAGGCTTCGCCTTTGCGCGAGGCTTGTAAGCGCGCAGAACTTTTTTCACCGTTTATGGACACCTCGACGGGTGTCCATTTCTAGTTGGGCGTCATGAACTCACCGGTTCTTCCAGTCGAGGCTAACGACATACTGCGCCGGCTGTTTGTAGGCGCAGTCGTGAACGGCGTGCGATTCGGGTTGCTGCAGTTGCTGTTCGACAATCAGTCTGCCGTTGGAGAGCCATATCTGAACCTTGCCTCACAGTGGCGGGTGTTCGACCTGATGGAAACATTGACCAGTTCGTTTCCCGGAGCTGGAGCTTTGTCCAAAAGGAGCTCCTGAACCAAGTTGGATTGCTCGCGCTTGTCGCTACTTCACAAGCAGTGTCCAGCAAGTTGAAAGGTCTTCGGGTTTCCGTCGGCCAGCACTTGGTCTTGACCTTCACTGACGAAGCACGGTCCTCTTCCTGAACGGCAAGGACACAGAGCTTTTGGTACGAACCGTGGACTGCTGGCCGCCCATGCACCTCCTGAGCAACATACCGAGGTAATCGCTTGCCCAGGCGGAGAACTCGCCTTCATCCTTCCAACACGGGCGAACGACGCATGACGCCCAACCCCTCGTTGCACCCGACCTGCATCAGCCGGCTTCGCCGGTTGCCCACAGGCGGGTGAACTCAAACGCTAGACGCTTTTGTAAGTCACGTATGCGCAAGCACGTCCTTCTCTACGGCCTCATCGGCGGCGTCCTCATCGCCGTGCTCAAACTCATTGAGTACCGTTGGCTCGTGGTGGAGTATTCGGTGGAAATCTACGGCGCGCTGGTGGCGGCGGTGTTTGCCGGTTTTGGCATCTGGCTCGGCCGCAGGCTCACGCGGCCCGCGCATCACACCGAGACGGTGGTGGTGCGCGAAGTCGTGGTGCCGGCGCCGGCCAACTTTGTGCGTGATCAGAACAAGGTTGAGTCGCTCGGCATCACGCCCCGTGAACTGGAGATTCTGGAGCTCATCGCCGCAGGGCTTTCCAACAAGGAGATCGCCGCGCGAGTGTTCGTCAGCGAAAACACGGTCAAAACGCATTCGAGCCGGGTGTTCGACAAGCTCGGCGCGCGGCGGCGGACCCAGGCGGTACAGTTGGGAAAAGAGTTGCGATTGATCCCTTAGTCGCGCAGTTCAACGGGCGCCCGGCTGGCAAACGGAATCCCGGCCTCCCACTTTCGAGTGATTTCGCGCAAAATTGTTGAAAATCATCCTTTCGGGTGACGCGCAGGAGATGGCGTGGCGGCCAGAATCGGCCCTCCTCAACAAACCTGGGAGTTGCGATGCAAAAAATTGTGCTGACCTTCGGGCTCATTTCGGGCGCCATCCTGTCGGCGATGATGCTCCTCACGCTGCCCTTCATGGACAAGATCGGCTTCGACAAGGGCGAAGTCATCGGCTACACGACGATGGTGCTCGCCTTCCTGATGGTGTTTTTCGGCGTCAAGTCGTACCGCGATAACGTGGCGGGCGGCAGCGTGACGTTCGGCCGCGCCTTCCTCGTGGGCCTGATGATCACGGCCGTCGCCAGCGTCTGCTACGTCGCTACCTGGCAAGTGGTCTACTACAAAGTGGCGCCCGACTTTGGCGAGAAATACACCGCGTACGCCGTGGAGAAGGCGAGAAAAGCCGGCGCCACGGACGCGAAAATCGAGGCGACGAAAAAGGAGATGACGGAATTCATGGAGATGTACAAGAATCCGCTCGTGAACATCGCCATCACTTTTCTCGAGCCGTTGCCGGTCGGGCTACTTTTTACACTCGTGTCGGCGGGTGTGCTGAGCCGGAGGCGGCGGGCAGAAGGGGCGGCAGTCGCGTCAATTTAATTTGTGCTGGCGGGGCGGTTGTCCTTTGCCAGCCGTCATTCAAAACATCGCACCACACAGGAGGAAATTATGGAACTGGGCGCTTTCTCTGTCAGCTTGGCCGTAAAAGATATCGAGGCATCGAAGGTCTTTTACAAGAAACTCGGCTTTACCGTTTTTGGCGGGAATCAATCGCAGAATTGGTTGATCATGAAAAATGGCGACCACGCAATCGGGCTGTTCCAGGGCATGTTCGACAAGAACATCCTCACCTTCAATCCGGGCTGGAATAGCGATGCCCAGCCAATCGGAAAATTCACCGACGTTCGCGCGTTGCAGCGTCAGCTCAAGGATCGCGGCGTAAGCATGATTTCCGAAGCGGACGAAGGCACCACGGGTCCGGCCAGCTTCATGATTGCGGATCCGGATGGAAACGCGATTCTGGTTGATCAGCACGTGTAGGCAGCGGCGCCGCTGTCTTAACCATCAATCATCACCCAAACGGCAAAATATGCTGCATCACCTTTCTCTTCCCGTTAGCGACATCGCACGTTCGGACGCTTTCTATAGCGCGGTTCTCTCGCCGCTTGGTTACGTTCGTGTCTGGGTGTATGACGATGCGGTGGGCTATGGCCCGCCCGGTGGTGGTGACAAGTTTGCCATCAAGCTCAGCAGACGCGCCGTAATACCACCCGTCACCGGATTCCATGTCGCATTCGCCGCGCCGACGCGTGAATGCGTCGTGCGCTTTCATGCGGAAGCACTGTCGCATGGCGGCAAAGACAATGGTCCGGCCGGCTTGCGTCCGCATTATGGCGAGCATTATTTTGCCGCGTTCGTGTTTGATCCGGATGGGTATCAGCTTGAAGCGGTAATCAACGCACCGGTGTGATCAAGCCGGCGAAATGTTGTGAAACACTAGCACTGGCGCGGCGTTCAGGCCACAAATGCTCTGAAATGCGCGCCAGTGCTTGTATTTGTACTGACGAAAGAAGAAAATCACCAACGCCTAATAGCGATCATCCATCGCAAAAATCGGTGTGCGTGTCGCCCATTTCCCGGCGGTAAAGTCGGGAAACTCAAGCGTGCGATTGCCTTCGCGAATCGACTGTTCGGAGAGCGGGGCAATTGCGCTCCAGGCGACGGCATCAAAGATGTCGATGGGCATCGGCGTGTCGGCCTTCAGCGCTTCGACGAAGGCATGAATGACGAAAAAATCCATGCCGCCGTGTCCCGCGCTTTCGGCCTTGCCGGCGTGGCGCTTCCACAGCGGGTGATCGTACATATCGAGCCACGCCTGCGCGGGTTCCCAGCGATGGGGCGTCGGGCTTTTGCCTTCGAAGTAGAGACTTTTGTTGACGTCCATCCAGATGCCGCGCGTGCCCTGCACGCGAAAGCCGAGGGAATAGGGGCGCGGCAGGTTGGTGTCGTGTTGCAACAGGATGGTCTCGCCGTTGGCGCAGGCGATTTGCGTGGTGACCACGTCGCCCAGCGCGAAATCGACCTTCGCGCTCGGATGATCCTTGCCGCCGACCGCGGCGGCATATTCCTTGAGGCCGCGTGCCTTGGTGGCAAAACTGCCGATGCGCGTGAAGCGATTGCCACGATGGATATTGAGCCACATCGCGGCGGGACCGATGCCGTGGCTGGGGTAAAGATCACCGTTGCGGGTAACCGAATGCGGCGTGCGCCAGCGGGACTCCGACCAGCCTTTCGCGCCGAACTCGGCGCCGCGCTCGTAAGGCAGTGCCGGATTGCCGGAATTGAACTTGACGCCGCGCAGATCGTGCTGGTAGCCGGCCTGCACGTGTATCAGCTCACCGAACAGATCCTGCCGCACCATATTGAGAACGGCCATCACGTCGCGCCGGTAGCAGACGTTTTCCAGCAGCATGTATGGCGTGCCGGTGCGCAACTGGGTGCGCAACACCTGCCAGTGGTCGTCGAGCGTGACTCCGGCTACCACTTCGCAACCTACCGCCACCTTGGCCTCCATTGCCGCAATCGCCATGGGCGCGTGCCATTCCCAGGGGGTGACAATCAGCACCGCGTCGAGCGATGCCTTGGCCAGCATCTCCTCCCACGCGCGGTCATCGCCGGTGAACACGCGCGGCTTGGCGCGGCCGGCCTTTTCGCATTGCTTCAGCGCGGCGTCAATCATCGGCGGCTCGATATCGCAGATGGCGGTGATGTCGACATCGCTGCGTTTGAGCAGTTCTTCAAGGTGAACTTGACCCCGCAGGCCGGTGCCGATGATGCCCACGCGCAAGCGTTCCCGGGTTTTCGCGAAGGACGGAAAGGTAAGTGAGGATGCCAGCGCGCCAATCGTGGTGGCAATGAAATGACGTCGATTCATCCGGGACCTCGATGCGCATGGGTAGTGTGGAATGAAAAAGCCCGCGTCATGCGGGCTTGGCTTGCGGCGACTTGATTATTGCCGCGTCAATTTGTTATCGACGATCCTGATCTGGTCGCCGACTTTGTAGGCGGTCGCGGCGTTGTAGGTAAAGGTACGCGACTCACCGGTGTCCAGTTTGACGATAACCTGATACTGGGTTCGGGATTTCGAGCCTTTCTCGACTTGATGGCCCGCATATGCACCACCGGCAGCGCCTGCGACCGTCGCCACATCTTTGCCACGACCGCTCCCCACTTGGTGGCCCAGCACGCCGCCCAGTACGCCGCCAGCAATGGCGCCCACACCGGATGCTTGCCCTTTAAACTGAACGATCTTCATGTCGGTGACGATGCCACAGGTGTTGCATGCAGCGAACGCGCCATTGGCCATCAACAGGGCGGCTGCCAAAAAGAGTGCCTTTGTCATTTTCATCAGGTTACTTTCAAAGAATGATAGCGGCCAACGATATTGTTGCCGACGAAAAGTTTTCTCACCGAAAAGTAACGACTCAGCGCTTGGCCGGTTTACCGCTCCACGTCACTCGCGCGCAGTTGCGGGAACAGGATGACATCGCGAATCGACGGGCTGTTGGTCAGCAACATGACGAGGCGATCAATGCCGATACCTTCGCCGGCGGTCGGCGGCAGTCCGTATTCCAATGCGCGCACGTAGTCGGCGTCGTAGTGCATGGCCTCGGCGTCGCCCGCGTCTTTCTGCCGCACCTGATCCATGAATCGTTCGGCCTGGTCTTCGGGATCATTCAACTCCGAGAATCCATTGGCGATTTCGCGCCCGGCGATGAAGAGTTCGAAGCGATCGCAGACGGCCGGGTTCTGGTCGTTGCGGCGCGACAGCGGTGAGGTTTCCGCCGGGTACGAAACCAGAAACGTTGGCTGGATCAGCTTCGATTCAGCGGCCGCTTCGAATAATTTCAGTTGCAGCGTGCCGATGGTGTCGGTTTCTTTCGCATTCTCGCCGTTGGCGCGGATATGTTTCAGCAATGTCGGGCCGTCGTTGAAATCAATGCCGGCCAGATCCGGCGCGTACTTCTTCACCGCGTCCACCATCGTCAGGCGATCGAACGGCTTGCCGAAATCGATTTCCATGCCTTGGTAATCAATGAGCGTCTTGCCCAGCACTTTGGTGGCGATGTCGCGGAACATGTCCTCAGTGAACTGCATCAGGTGTTCGTAGTCGCGCCACGCGATGTAGAACTCCATCATCGTGAATTCCGGGTTGTGACGTACCGAGATGCCCTCGTTGCGGAAATTGCGGTTGATCTCGAACACGCGCTCGAAACCGCCCACCACCAGGCGCTTCAAATAGAGTTCCGGCGCGATGCGCAGGTACAGTTCCATATCCAGCGCGTTGTGATGGGTCTTGAACGGACGTGCCGCGGCGCCGCCGGGGATCGGATGCATCATCGGCGTTTCCACTTCAAGGTAGCCGTGTTGCACCATGAATTCGCGCATCGATTGAACGATCTTCGAGCGCACCACGAAAGTCTCACGTACTTCGGGGCTCATGATCAGATCGACATAGCGCATGCGATAGCGCTGTTCGGTATCGGTCAGGCCGTGGAATTTTTCCGGAAGCGGTCGAATCGATTTGGTGATGAGGCGAATCGATTTGACGTGAATCGACAATTCGTTGGAGTTGGTACGGAACAAATAGCCTTCGGCACCGACAATGTCACCCAGATCGAAGCGCTTGAACGCCTCCATGGCCTCTTCGCCGATGTCATCGCGTTTCACATATAACTGGATGCGGCCCGAAGCATCCTGGATGGTGGCAAACGCAGCCTTGCCCATCAAGCGTTTCAGCATGATGCGGCCGGCGACTTTGACGTCGATGTGCGCGTTGGCCTCGAACTCTTCCTTCGATTTCGTGCCGTGTGCGGCGTGCAGTTCCTGCGCGGCGTGCTCGGGGCGATAGTCGTTCGGGAACGCGTTACCGTTCGGGCTGGCGGCGCGCAGGGCCTTCAGCTTTTCGCGGCGGTCGGCGATGACATGATTCTCGTCGGGCGGCTCTGAGTGTTGGGGCGGTTGGCTTGATGGATCTTTATCTTTATCGGACATGATGTTGCCTGATGAAATGGAATGGGTAACGCGGGTCAAGCTGTTTTGAAGCTGGTGAGGGCAATGCCTGCGAGGCACAAAGCGACGCCACCAACCTTTGTCACGGAAATGGATTCTCCGAAAAATAATGAACCGATGGTGAGCGTGGAGATCGTGACCACCGCTGCCGTGGTCACGAACGCAGTTGAGAGTTCCCCGCCCGCGCGGTAAGCGAGAAGGAAGCCGATCTCAATCAGCACAATGCTGATAGCGACCCCCAATACGGCCCAGTTGAGCTTACCCACCTCGACGGCCAGCGAATCCGCCATCGGAAAAAGAGAGAACAACGGCAAAGTCGCAAGGGCAGCGAAAAGATAAAATACCACCAGCGACACGATGGGATGTGCGTCAGGCGCCACACTTTTCTGCGTAACGTGATAGAGCACCTGACCGATGACGGCGATGACCAGCGCCAATATGAGTCCCACTTTCATTACACGCCTTGTTTCAAGCTGGCCTCGATGAATTCATCCAGGTGGCCATCAAGCACCTTCTGCGTATTGCCGGTTTCGTAATTGGTGCGCAGATCCTTGATGCGTGACTGGTCCAGCACATACGAGCGGATCTGGTGGCCCCAGCCAATATCGGTCTTGGAGTCTTCCAGTTTCTGCTGGTCGCTTTGGCGTTTGCGCAGTTCCAGCTCGTACAGCTTGGCTTTCAGCATTGACATTGCTTCCGCGCGATTGCGGTGCTGCGAGCGATCATTCTGGCATTGCACCACTACGCCCGTCGGTGCATGGGTGATACGCACGGCGGAGTCGGTTTTGTTGATGTGCTGGCCGCCCGCGCCGGAGGCACGATAGGTATCGACGCGCAGGTCCGCTGGATTGATGTCGATTTCGATGGAATCATCCACTTCCGGATAGACGAATACGCTCGCGAAAGACGTATGGCGCCCACCGGCCGAATCGAACGGTGACTTGCGCACCAGGCGATGCACGCCGACTTCGGTGCGCAAAAAGCCGTAGGCGTATTCGCCGATGACCTTGATCGAGCAGGATTTGATGCCTGCCACGTCGCCCGCGGACTCTTCGAGCAATTCGGTCTTGAAACCTTTCCGTTCGCAGTAGCGAAGGTACTGCCGCATCAGCATGTTCGCCCAGTCCTGGGCTTCGGTGCCGCCCGCGCCGGACTGGATGTCGATGAAGCAGTTGTTCGGATCCATCGGGTTATTGAACATCCGCCGGAATTCCAGATCCAGCACTTTCTTTTCCAGCTCTTTGGAATCGCTGCTGACAGCGAGCATGGTGTCGTCGTCGCCTTCGCCTTTGGCGAGATCGAACAGTTCGCGCGCATCCTTCAGGCTGCTGGTGAGCAGTGTCAGCGTCGCGACCACTTCATCGAGCGACTTTTTTTCCTTACCCAGCTCCTGGGCACGCTTGCTGTCGTTCCAGACCGTCGGGTCTTCGCTCAGCCGGTTGACTTCCTCGAGACGCTCGGACTTAGCGTCAAAGTCAAAGATACCTCCGCAACTCGACCGTGCGATTGGTCAAGTCGGAAAGGGAATTGGAGATGGCGTTTAGCTGATCGGCTTCCATGATGCTTTTCATAGGTGAATTCAGCGGCCATTATACGCGACGACGCCCTGCTCAGGCCACGTAATCCAGAACCAGTTGCAACGTTTTGCTGCCGCGAAACTCGTTGATCGATGGGCGGAACACCGCGTCAATGCTGGAGTTCAGGGCATCGGCCGAGCCGAAGCGCATGGCCTCGAAGGTGGTTCCGTCCATTGCTATTTTCAGTTTCAGGTGTTTTTCACCCACCACGCGTTGGTCAACGACCTTGAATGCGCCGGTAAAACTGGGCGAAACAAAACCCTGGCCCCACACCTGCGCGTCGATTGTGCTGACAAATTCAAAGTCGAGCTCGCCGGCGCCGAGCGTGCCATCGGTTTCCATGCGCTCGGCAAGATCAGTGGGCGTAAGCATTCCGCGTGCAACGGCTTCAAATGCATCGGCGAAGCGGGCGATGGCGGATTCGGGAATGGTCAGCCCGGCGGCCATGGCATGCCCGCCGAATTTTGCAATCAGGTCGGGCGCGTGTTTGGTGACAAGGTCCAGTGCATCGCGCAGGTGAAAACCCTTGATCGAGCGCCCGGAACCCTTTAGATTGCCGTGGCCGTCGCGGGCAAATGCGATGACCGGACGATGGTATTTCTCACGGATTCGCGAGGCGAGAATGCCCACCACGCCCTGATGCCACGCGGGATCAAACATCGCCAGCGAGTAGCGATTGCCGACATCCACATCCGCGAGCGAAATCATCGCCGCATCTTTCATGTCCGACTCGATTGCGCGGCGTTCACGATTCAATTGGTCCAGCCTGGTTGCCAGTTCCAGCGCTGTGCGGTCGTTGTCCGCCAGCAGGCATTCAATGCCGAGGGACATGTCGTCCAGCCGGCCGGCAGCATTCAGGCGCGGGCCGACCATGAATCCGAGATCGTAGGTGGACGCCCGAGACGGATCTCGCCCGGCCACCTGCATCAGCGCGCGCATGCCGGGACACACACGGCCGGTGCGAATGCGCTGCAACCCCTGCTCGACGAGTACGCGATTGTTGTGATCCAGTCGCACCACGTCAGCGACCGTGCCGAGTGCGACCAGATCGAGCAGGTCGGCCAGATTGGGCTCTGCTTTTCCGGCGAAGTACTGTCGGCGGCGCAACTCTGCGCGCAATGCCAGCATTGTGTAGAAAATGACGCCGACCCCTGCGAGGTTCTTGCTTGCAAAGTTGTCGCCCGCCTGATTGGGATTGACGATCACCGACGCGGCAGGCAGGGACTGGCCCGGAAGATGATGATCCGTGACCAGCACTTCAATGCCGCGCCGGTTGGCTTCCGCGACGCCTTCGACACTGGCGATGCCGTTGTCGACGGTGATGATGATGTGCGGATCGCGCTCCGCGGCCAGCGCGACGATCTCCGGCGTCAGGCCATAGCCGTATTCGAAACGATTGGGGACGATGAATTCGACTTTTCCGCCCATCGCCGAAAGCGCGCGCATGCCGACCGCGCAGGCGGTCGCGCCGTCGGCGTCGTAGTCCGCCACGATCAGCAGCCGTTTGCCGGCGGCGATTGCATCGGCCAGCAGCGTCGCGGCTTTTTCGACATGCGCGAGTTGCGTGGGCGGAAGCAGGGCGGTCAATTCGTGGTTCAGATCGGCGGCGCCTGCAATGCCGCGTGCCGCATACAGCCGCGCCATGCGCGGATCGATGTTCGCGCTGACCAGCGCCTCGAAAGCGGCAGGGTCGCGTTCGCGGGTGACGATCTCAGGCATAGGTGGAGAGTGGTCTTGTGGCGCGCCAGAATCGAAGTAACTGGTTGCGGTGGGTGATGTGATACGACTGCGTACATTTACTATCGGGCGCGTGAATGCTCAGGCGTCGGATGGCGCCCTTGGCGAGGGCTTGGGAAATAGGCAGAAACCATTCGCGATCGAGTCGTTCCAGTTCGCGCGTCCATTCGGGAAAATCTGCATTGCCCGCACATTCGCCACAGGATTCAATGACCGCGAGCACGTTTCCCTCTGCAGACTGAACAGCGTCCCACGACAGGGGCAGCACGCCGATGCCAGTTTTTTTGCAAGTGCCATTGCAAGAGCCGAATTGGCAACCACGCTTTCAAACGATGGCTTGCGAATTGTTGGCCGCGCCCCGCCACCCCAGAACCAGACGCCGCTGATCGTGGGCTTGCCGGCCTCTTCTCGCGCTTCATTGACCGGGTGCCCGAAAAAAAGCATCTGCGCTTCATTTTGCAGTGAACGCCAATTCAAGGTTCCAGTCGACGTTGGCTGGAAATCGGCAAGTGAACCACTTCGGGCGGCCTCAGGCGAAGTCGTCGCCGGAATTTCTGACGGGGGACAGCGGACGTACCAACGCCGTGGCAAGGAAGCAGGTACCGGCGCATGAAACTCCAGTCCCCGATCCGCAAAGTGGACATTGAGCGTTGAGATGAGTTCGGCGGTTTCGGCTGCGCTTACCTCAAGAAATCCCGCCGGGAACATCTTTAGCCGATGACGGTCGGCGATGAGGTGAACAGGTTCGGCAAACATCCAGCCATCATTCGACGCATCCAGCCCGTCGTGCTCGGCAAGCAACGGGGCAATGGCATAAGGCGCCCCGACCCCCCAGCGCTGGAAAAGCCACGATGACGCGCCGGTGGCGCCTTCAACTTGCCGGTCCGCGCGGGCCAGCAATCGCTCCAGCGCCGGGACAGCCGGCGGCGGAAACTGCGTATGTATTTGCGCGGGGAGAAACAGCGAAGGAATGAGTACATCGAGATTCATGCGGTGGGTAGTTTATCATTCGGGTACTTCCTTCCCCTCAAGACGCTCACTTGCAACCCCTTCCGCTATTCATTGGCCTGCGCTACACCCGCGCGAAACGCCAGAATCACTTTATTTCGTTCATCTCCATGGTGTCGATGGCCGGCATAGCGTTGGGCATTGCCGCGCTGATCACGGTGATGTCGGTGATGAATGGGTTCCAGAAAGAGGTGAGGGCGCGCATTCTCGGCGTGTCCGCGCATATCCAGATCATGGGGTTCGATGCCGGTCCGGTTCGCGGCCTCGATGGATGGCGGCAGGTGATGGACGACGTGCGCAAGAACCCGGATGTCACCGGCGCGGCGCCGTTTGTCGATGGCCAGGGTTTGCTCTCTTATTCGGGCAAGGTGCGCGGCACGATGGTGCGTGGCATTCTGCCGGATGAAGAAGATGCCGTTTCCACGCTCGGCAAGGACACGGGGTACGGGCAGATCGGCTCATTGGTGCCCGGCGAATACAACATCATCCTCGGCAGCGCGCTCGCGCGCGCAATGGGCGTGACCCTTGGCACCAAGGTTCAACTCATCACGCCGCAAGGCAACATGACGCCGGCCGGGATGGTGCCGCGATATCGTAGCTTCACTGTCGCCGGCGTTTTCAGTTCCGGACACTACGAATACGACGCCAATCTGGCGCTGATCCATCTGAAAGATGCGCAGGTGCTGTACCAGTTTGGAGAGAACGTCAGCGGTATTCGCGTCAAGCTGAAAGATACCGATCGCGCGCAGCTCGTCAGCCGGCAATTGGGCGAAACCCTGAAAATCGACGGCTACGTCACCGACTGGACCAGACAAAACGCGACTTACTTCCAGGCGGTGGAAATCGAAAAACGCATGATGTTCGTGATCCTGATGCTCATCATCGCGGTCGCGGCGTTCAATCTGGTGTCCACGCTGGTGATGGTGGTCACGGACAAGCATCCCGATATCGCGATTCTGCGTACGCTCGGCGCATCGCCCGGAATGATCATGCGCATATTTTTCGTGCAGGGTGCGGTAGTCGGCTCGCTGGGCACGCTGATCGGTGTCGTCGCCGGCGTGTTACTGGCAATGAATGTCGGGGCCGCTATGGGAGCGGTGGAGCATCTGTTCGGATTCCAGGCGCTGAAACCCGAGGTGTATATCCTCACGTCGTTGCCGTCGGATTTGCGCTGGAGCGATGTCTGGTCGACGGCGCTCATCTCACTGGTGCTGGCATTCGCGGCGACCTTGTACCCGAGCTGGCGTGCCTCGCGCGTGAATCCGGCCGAAGCGCTGAGGTATGAGTAATGAGTAATATCGTCATCGCCTGCCGAGATCTCACCAAGACTTTTCATCAGGGCAATGTGCCGGTCGAAGTCTTGAAGCGCGTCAATCTTGAAGTGGCCGCCGGAGAGACCATCGCCATCGTTGGCGCTTCCGGTTCCGGCAAGAGCACGCTGCTGCATCTGCTCGGCGGCCTTGATGCGCCGACTTCCGGCGAAGTGACCTTGCAGGGCCAGCGCATGGACAAGCTCTCTCCACTCGCGCAGGGCCAGTTGCGAAACAAGGCGCTTGGTTTTGTGTACCAGTTTCATCATCTGTTGCCGGAATTCACGGCGCTGGAAAACGTAGCGATTCCGCTGGCGATTCGTGGTGAGTCCACTGCGCTGGCGAAAGAACGTGCCGCGATAATGCTGGCGGAGGTCGGCCTCTCGCACCGCCTTACTCACAAGCCGGGCGAACTTTCGGGCGGGGAGCGTCAGCGCGTGGCGGTCGCACGCGCGCTGGTCACGCAACCCGCCTGCGTGCTGGCCGATGAACCGACTGGCAATCTGGATCGTGGCACGGCGGATCAGGTGTTCGAACTGATCATGACCTTGAACGCGAAATACAACACCGCGCTGGTGATGGTCACGCACGATCCATCGCTGGCGGCAAAGATGCGGCGAAAGCTGACGCTGACTGATGGCGTATTGGCGTAATTGGGAAGAAATGCTTGAACCACGGAGACCACAGAGAACACGGAGGAAGAGCGAAATTACAAGGCTTTTCTCCGTGGTCTCCGTGGTCAAGTAGTTTTTCGTTGATTAATATTGAAACACTAGCACTGTGGCGGCTTTACAGCCATTTATGCTCCAAGAGGCCCACCAGTGCTAGAGTTTGTCAATTCAAGTAGCATTAGCGGCCGGATGGCCGCAGCGAGCCAATGGCCTCCAGTCTCCTGACTCTTCTTGACGATATCGCCACCATCCTCGACGACGTCGCGGTGATGACCAAGGTCGCGACGCAAAAGACCGCCGGCGTGCTGGGCGACGATCTTGCGCTGAATGCGCAGCAGGTGACGGGCGTCAGTGCCGATCGCGAATTGCCGGTGGTGTGGGCCGTGGCAAAAGGCTCACTCAAGAACAAGGCGATCCTGGTACCCGCCGCGCTGGCGATCAGCGCCTTCGCGCCACGGGCGATCACGCCTTTACTGATGCTTGGCGGCGCGTTCCTGTGTTTTGAGGGATTCGAGAAACTCGCCCACAAGTTCCTGCACAGCAAGCAGGAGGATGAGGCCCATCACCGCGAATTGGTGAAGGCGCTCGCGGATCCCGCTGTCGATCTGGTCGCTCTCGAAAAAGAAAAAATCAAGGGTGCGGTGCGCACCGATTTCATCCTCTCGGCGGAGATCATCGTCATCGCGCTGGGTACCGTTGCCGCGGCGACCTTTGCCCAACAGGTTTCCGTGCTGGTTGGTATCGCCGTCCTGATGACGGTTGGTGTGTATGGGCTGGTGGCCGGTATCGTCAAGCTTGATGATGCCGGCATCTACCTTGGCCGTATTGACGGGAGTGGGGCCGTAGCGCGCATCCTGCGGGCGTCAGGCCGAGGCATATTGTTTGCGGCGCCATACCTGATGAAGTCGCTGTCGATTGCCGGAACTGCCGCGATGTTTCTGGTGGGTGGCGGCATTCTCACCCATGGCATTGCGCCGCTGCATCACGCCATCGAGCAGGCTTCACAGGTGGCGGGCGTTCTGGCAGGCACGATGGCTGTGTTGGCGGATGGCGTTTTCGGTGTTGCGGCCGGTGCGCTGGTGCTGGGTGCAATCACCATCGGGAAGAAATTGCGCGGCCAATCTACGGGCGAGGCGACTTAGGTTGCCACTGAAACTGCTTCAGATTGACCTTGCCGGTACCATCGAAAACCACGCCTTCGGCTTCCAGCAGAATCTTCTGCAAATCGTCGCTGCCACTGTCCCAATGACGCAGCCGCAGGCTGATCCGGCCTTGCGCGTTGATCACGCGATGCCAGGGAATTTTCACGTCTACCGGCGTGCCCGCCAAGGCGTAACCGGCCTGGCGCGCGCATCGAGGCATGCCGGCGAGGGCGGCGATCTGCCCATAAGTGGCGACTTTCCCCTTGGGGATTCTCTTCACAACGGCATAAAAAAACTGGTGCGGTGTTGGTGCCATCAATACTCGACCGGGATCGGATCCAGACTGCGCCACAAATACCACGTCGCCACCGTATTCCACGGTGCCCAGCGCTCGGCGTAGGCCAATACTTCCGACTTGGTCAGGCGATCGCCGTCGTGAAAATGCCTTTCAATTGCACGGATCAAGCCGATGTCGTCCACTGGAAATACATTCGGGCGCATCAGGTAAAAAATCAGGAACATCTCCGCCGTCCAGCGGCCAATGCCCTTGACCTCCACCAGTTCGCCGATCACGTCTTCGTCCTCCATCTTGTGCCATCGACGCGGTTTGATGCGACCGTCGGCGAAGTGGCCGGCCAGATCCTGCATATAAGCAATCTTTTGCCGTGAATTGCCCGCGCTTCTCAACTCCTCGGGCGTGACGGCGAGCATGTTCTTCGGCGTGATCTTGCCGACAACACTGACTGTCTTGTTCCACACTGATTGCGCGGCCTTGACGGAAATCTGCTGGCCGACGATTGCGCGCGCCAGTGTCTGGAAGGGATCACCGCGTGTTCGCAACTGCGCTTCCGGATAACTCTTGATGAGTTTCTTCATCACCTTGCAGCGCTTGCCGAGGTGGGTGCAGGCGTCGTCCCAGTAGTCAGGTTTCATGGTTGTGCGGGCGGCAATGGTGATTTGGGATGGCGACCGCGCCAGCGGCGCGTCACCACGATGCGCCAGACTATCAGCGTCAGGAAATAACCACAAATGGCCGTGACGCTGGCCTGGATGGCGAGGCCGATCAATAGCGTATCGCCCAGTGACACAAACCAGTGAAAGAGTTCCGGGATTGCATTCCACAGGCCGCTTGGGCTGAAGCCAATGTCCGGAGGTAGCACCACCGGGCCGTGATGCCCCGTCACGAGACCGCCGACCTGATATGCGAGCAGGTAGAGTGGGACGAACGTCAGCGGATTGGTGTAGAGCGTCGCGAACATGGCGGCAGGAATGTTCGCCCGCAGTGGAATAGCGATGAGTGCCGCAAGCAACATTTGGATCGGTCCCGGGATGAGGCCGGTCATGAGTCCGATGGCGATGCCGAGCGCGACCGCGCGCCGGTGCATATGCCACAGCCGCGGATGCGCGATCCATGGGCCCAGGAACCGCAGATAGCGGCTGCTGGTGATACCTTCTGGGCGGGGTAGCCTATTTTTGAGAAATTTTTTCAACGGGCTTGTCGGCGTTGTCAGCGAATTGTGGGATCGTTCGTTATTCTGCCGGTAAACGGCGCACGGCGTCGCTTTTAGAAGAACAATAACGTGCGTATCGCGATCCTCGGATTTCTGTCAGGCATTTTCTGGTTGCAGCAGCAAGCGGCATTGCCGGCCATCTGTGCGGTGGGCTGCCTTTCGCCGCATTGCTGTCCCTCGTTTTGCTGAGACAGGTGCCCGCACGCATCGGTAAGGCTGGACGATTTACAATTGTCGCGATCGCTTTTGCGGCGCTCGGGGTGGCTTGGGCCACCTGGCGTGCCGAAATTCGTCTCGCAGGCCCGCTGCCACGCGACTGGGAATCGCGCGACATTGAAGTTATGGGCGCCATTGCCAGCATGCCGCAGGTGAATGACCGCGGCGCCCGCTTCGAATTCGAGGTCGAGAAAATCTCACCGCTGACGCAATAGTCCCGCGGCATCTATCGCTTGCATGGTATGCCGAAACCAATCGCAAGACCGATGAGATCACAGCGCCTCCAACACTGATTCCTGGCGAGCGCTGGCATTTCACGACTCGATTGCGCCGCCCGCATGGCACGATGAATCCGCACGGATTCGACTTTGAAGCGTGGGCGCTTGAGCGCAATATTCGCGCCACCGGCTACATCCGCATCAAGGGAATCAACGAAAAGCAGGCCACGCTGGCGCAAGGTTTCATGTATCGCATCGATCGCATGCGTATGGCGATCCGCGATCAGATGCAGGCGGCATTGGCCGATCAGCCATATGGCGGCGTGCTGGTGGCGCTGGCAATCGGCGAACAGAGCGCCATTCCACCCGACCAATGGAAAGTGTTCTGGCGCACCGGCACCGGGCATTTGATGTCGATCTCCGGATTGCATATCACGATGGTCGCGAGCCTGATCTACTGGCTGGCTTTTCGGTTGTGGGCACGGGTGCCCGCGCTGGCGTTGCGCCTGCCTGCACAGCGCGCGGCGGCGGTGGCCGGAGCACTGGCAGCATTGAGCTACGCACTGGTTGCGGGTTTCTCGGTGCCCACGCAGCGCACTTTCTTCATGCTGGCGGCGATCGCGGTCGCGCTATGGTTTGGTCGTGGCATCTCCGGTTCGCGAATACTGGCGTGGGCACTGCTGGCGGTGCTGCTGATGGACCCATGGGCCGTGCTCGCACCGGGTTTCTGGCTGTCGTTCGGTGCGGTGGCGATGATTTTCTACGTGACCGCGGCGCGCACTGGCATGCCGAGCGCATTGTCGGGCGCGGTGAAAACGCAGATCGCCGTCACGCTGGGTTTGCTGCCGATGACCTTGGCGCTGTTCCAGGAAGTATCGGTGATCTCCCCCATCGCCAATGCGTTCGCCATTCCGGTGGTGAGTCTGATGGTGGTGCCGATCACGCTGCTCGGTGCGCTGATCGGCCAATTCATGCCCTCCGATTGGGTCCTGCAACTCGCGCATCTGGGGATGCAGTTATGCTATTTCGCGCTGGCGTGGCTGTCCGAACTTCCCAATGCCGTCTGGCAGTCGCACGCGCCGCCGCTGTGGGCAGCGGGGTTGGCGCTGGCTGGAGTCATGTGGCTGCTCGCGCCACGCGGTGCGCCGTTGCGCACCGCCGGCGCGGTGCTGACACTGCCGATGTTTCTGGTGCGACCGCCCGCCCCCGGCGAGGGTGAACTCTGGATTCATCTTCTCGACGTCGGACAGGGACTTGCCACGGTGGTACGAACCGCACACCACAGCCTGGTTTACGACACCGGCCCAAAATGGAATCTGGATGCCGACTCAGGGAATCGAATTGTGGTGCCTTTCCTGCGCGGCGAGGGGGTTCGCGAACTCGATGCGCTGATCATTACTCACGCTGACGATGACCATAGCGGGGGCGCCAAATCTGTAATAGACGCCAGGAAACCCAAGCGGGTCATGACATCGATGGACGCCGACAGTGACGGCCTGGAAGGTGCGACCGGGCTCAGGAAATGTAGTGTTGGTGATACCTGGCGCTGGGACGATATTGCCTTCGACATCATTCACCCGGCGGCGGAAGCATATGATATGGCTGGAATCAAGACCAACAATCTCAGTTGCACACTCAAGATCACTTCATTGGGCGGTACCATCCTGATGACCGCCGACATCGAAAAGCTGTCGGAACTACAACTGCTGACGCGCTATAAGAACGATGCCGCAGTCTTGAAGGCCGACGTGCTGGTGGTCCCGCATCATGGCAGTCGAACTTCTTCCGTGGATGCATTCATCGACGCAGTGGCGCCGAATGTCGCCTTGGTGCCAGTGGGCTACCGCAGCCGGTTCCGCCACCCCAACGGCGCGGTAATGGAACGCTATGCAGCGAGAAAGATTCCGGTGCATCGCACAGATTACCTGGGTGCGATCACCGTCAAGTTTGTGCCCGGAAAAGCTGCCGCAGTCAGTGCTTTCCGCGACGAGCGGCAACGTTATTGGCTCGATCGACCGCTGCGCGACGCGGAGCCGGGCGAGCCATGAATCGCTTTTCCGCCCAGGTTTGAAATTGCGCAGGCGACCACGTGCTAGCATGGCCGCAACAACAATGATGAGGAGCAAGCCATGAAATCAATTTTTCGGATGATGCTGGTGTGTGTGGCGTCGGTCGTCACGATGGCGGTACATGCGCAGGGATGGCCAACCAAGCCAGTAAAGGTGGTCGCTGTATTTCCACCGGGCGGATCGGTCGATACCGTCGCGCGCATTCTTTCGCACCAACTCACCAAACAACTCGGCCAGCAATTCATGGTCGACAACAAAGGTGGTGCGTCGGGCTCGATCGGCACGGCTTTTGTCGCCAAGGCGCCGCCTGACGGTTACACCTTTGCGGTGGTCTTCGATACCCACGGTGTGAATTCCAGCATTATTCCCAATCTGTCCTACGACACGTTGAAAGACCTGGCGCCCGTCATGATGGTCGGAACCTCGCCGATGGTCATCGCCAGGCATCCCGCTGTGGCGTATACGGACTTCAAGCAAGTCATCGCCGCCGGCAAGCAAAAGGCCGATGCGGTTTCTTTCGGCAGCATTGGATCCGGCAGCCTCGGGCACCTGGCCATGACACAGATCGCCAACCTGGCGAACACCACGTTCAACCACATCCCGTATAAAGGCGGCGGACCGCTGGTGCAGGATGCCATCGCCGGACATGTGCCGCTGATGATTGGCACCATCTTCCTCGCCAAGCCGCAAATCGATGCGAAGATGTTGGTACCGCTGGCGGTGACCTCGGCCAAACGCTCAGCGAAATTGCCGGATGTGCCGACGGTTGCCGAGCAGGGCGTGCCGGGATTTGAATCGGTCGCCTGGTGGGGTGTGGTGGCGCCGGCCGGCACGCCACCGGCGATCATCGCGCGCCTGAATGAAGAGCTGGTGAAAGCACTGAAGACACCGGAAGTGGCCGAAAAGCTGTCCGCGCAAGGCATGGATATCGTCGGATCGAAGCCGGAAGTTTTGCAGAGTTTCCTTCAGGCGGAAATTTCGCGATGGGCGAAAGTGGTTAAGGACAACAAGATCAAGGCGGGAGAGTAGCCCAACTCGCGGCACCAATTTTCCGAGATCATCTTCACGGCAATGTTTCGTTTTTTGTTACTCAGGCCGAGAGCATGTCGATAGAAGAACCACCTCCGCATACACGCCGCAAACGCTACCGCGGCTCGCACCCGCGCCGGTTCGAAGAGAAATACAAGGAACTGGACCCGCAAAAATTTGCGGCCGATGTGGAGAAAGTGATTGCCCGCGGCCAAACGCCCGCTGGCATGCATCGCTCGATCTGTGTGGATGAAATCCTCACCATTCTTGATCCCAAACCCGGCGAGACCGCCCTTGATGCCACGCTGGGTTTCGGCGGACACACGCAGGCGATTCTGCCGCGATTATTGCCAGGCGGCAGGCTCTTTGCCGTCGATGTGGACGCCATTGAACTGCCGCGCACGGAGGCCCGCCTGCGCGCGCTTGGCTGTCCGGAAGAAGTACTTATCATTCACAAAATGAATTTTGCCGGTATCGCGCAACTGTTGCCGGAAGCCGATGGCGGGTTTGATTGCATCCTTGCTGATCTCGGCGTTTCCTCGATGCAGCTTGACGATCCGGCGCGCGGCTTTTCGTACAAGAACGACGGGCCGCTCGACCTGCGGCTGAATCCAACGCGCGGAACACCTGCGTCGGCGCTGTTGCAGTCGCTTAGTCCTGCGGTGCTCGCGCAGATGCTCACAGAGAATGCGGATGAGCCTCATGCCGAGCTTATTTCCCACCACATCAAGAACTGCACTTCCGCGATCGTGACCACACGGCAACTGGCTGATATCGTTCGTTCCGCAATCGGCGGAATTGCTGAAATCAAGGAACACAAGAAAGTACTGGCGCGCACCTTTCAGGCGTTGCGTATCGCGGTCAATGATGAGTTCGGCGTATTGGATCGCTTTCTGGATGTGCTGCCGTGGTGCGCGAAATCTGGCGCACGAATCGCAATCCTTACCTTTCACTCCGGCGAAGACCGGCGTGTCGAACAGGCATTAGAAAAATCTCTCCGTTCGGGAATCTATTCGAGTATTTCCTCTGAACCCATTCGTCCAGCGCCCGAAGAACAGCGAAGCAATCCGCGTTCAACGTCCGCGAAATTACGATGGGCGATTCGGTCTGATCTTCCGGTTTCTTGATGTCAGGCCAATTTGCCGCCACAGCTATTTGCAGCGAGGCGTGGCATTGCGGCAGAGTCGGCTTCCGGCTGCAAGCTATTGCCATTAAGGTGTGAAGCTCCCGAAGGCAGATTCAAAATACGTTATCCTTCACACTGCAAGCAATGTTCGCGGCGATCCTGCGGCCATTGCCGCATTGTCCGGTCAGCGCGGGCCACGCACCTCGCGCGCCACACGCTGAACCGAGCCCAAGAAGTTCTGATGCAGGACACAACCTTGCAAGGAGCAATGCAGATGTCAACGCACGAAGCCCTCCATCTTCACGTGCCCGAGCCAACCGGGCGACCTGGCCACGACACCGACTTTTCCTATCTTCCCTATTTCCGCCGCCGGAGCGGTGCGGCGCCCGCCTGTGGATTCCCTGCCCGCGGAGACCAGTGATCTCGCCTTTACCCTGATACGCGTCCTTGACGATGCCGGAAAGGCGGTCGGGCCGTGGGCGCCGCAGGTCGATGTGGCGCTGCTGCGCCGCGGGCTGCGCGCGATGATGAAGACGCGGGCGTTCGACGCGCGCATGCTGATTGCGCAGCGGCAGAAGAAGATGTCTTTCTACATGCAGTGTCTGGGCGAAGAGGCGATTGCCGTCGGCCATGCACTCGCGCTGAGCGAAGGTGACATGTGTTTTCCCACCTACCGGCAGCAAGGCCTGCTGCTGGCGCGCGAAGACGTGTCGATGGTGGAGATGATCTGCCAGCTGTTTTCCAACGAGCACGACCCGCTCAAGGGGCGGCAATTGCCGGTGATGTATTCATATCGCAAAGCGGGTTTCTTCTCGATTTCCGGCAATCTCGCCACGCAGGTTATTCAGGCGGTGGGCTGGGCGATGGCCTCGGCGATCAAGGGCGACACCAAGGTGGCGTCGAGCTGGATAGGTGACGGCGCCACGGCAGAGGCCGACTTTCACACCGGGCTGACCTTCGCTCACGTATATCGTGCGCCGGTCATTCTCAATGTCGTCAACAACCAGTGGGCCATCTCTACCTTCCAGGCGATTGCCGGCGGCGAAGGTACCACCTTTGCGGCGCGGGGCGTGGGCTGCGGGATTGCTTCATTGCGGGTCGATGGCAATGACTTTCTCGCGGTTTATGCGGCGTCGCAATGGGCACTGGAGCGCGCGCGCAGCAATCTCGGCCCGACATTGATTGAGTGGGTCACCTACCGCGCTGGCGCACACTCCACCTCGGACGATCCCAGCAAGTACCGGCCCGCCAACGACGTGTCACGCTTTCCGCTGGGAGATCCGAAGCATGACGCCGATGACGATGATCCAGGCGCTGCGTTCTGCCATGGATGTCATGCTGGAACGCGACAGCAACGTAGTCGTGTATGGCCAGGATGTCGGCTATTTCGGTGGGGTGTTTCGTTGCACCGAAGGGTTACAGAAAAAGTACGGCACGTCGCGCGTATTCGATGCGCCGATCTCGGAAGGTGGCATTGTCGGCACCGCCGTGGGCATGGCGGCCTACGGGTTACGGCCAGTGGTAGAAATCCAGTTTGCCGATTATGTTTACCCTGCCACTGACCAGATCGTGTCGGAAGCAGCGCGTTTGCGTTTTCGTTCGGTCGGTGACTTTACCGCACCGATTACCATTCGCATGCCTTGTGGCGGGGGCATTTTTGGCGGGCAAACGCACAGCCAGAGCCCGGAGGCCATGTTCACGCAGGTCTGCGGCTTGCGCACGGTGATGCCTTCCAATCCCTATGACGCCAAGGGCCTGTTGATTGCTTCCATCGAGAACGATGACCCGGTCATTTTTCTCGAACCCAAGCGACTGTACAACGGGCCGTTTGATGGGCACCACGACAAGCCGGTCGTGCCATGGTCCAAACACGCGATGGGGATGGTTCCCGAAGGCTACTACACCGTGCCGCTGGAGTCGGCGGCGGTATTCCGATCCGGCGGCGCGCTGACCGTGATCACCTACGGCACGATGGTGTTCGTCGCCGAGGCGGCGGCCAACGAAAGCGGTATCGATGCAGAGATCATCGACCTGCGCAGTATATGGCCGCTGGATCTGGACACCATTGTCACCTCGGTCAAGAAGACCGGCCGCTGTGTGGTTGTGCACGAGGCGACGCGCACCAGCGGCTTTGGCGCCGAACTGGTGGCGCTGGTTCAGGAGCATTGTTTCTATCACCTCGAAGCGCCGATCGAGCGTGTGGCAGGCTGGGACACACCGTATCCGCACGCGCAGGAATGGGCGTATTTTCCCGGCCCGGCGCGGGTCGCGGCGGCATTCAAACGCACCATGGAGTCATGATGGGCATTCACGCTATCAAGATGCCGGATATCGGCGAAGGTATTGCCGAGGTGGAATTGGTCGCTTGGCATGTAAAGGTGGGCGATGTCGTGGCGGAGGACCAGATCCTGGCCGATGTGATGACTGACAAGGCCACGGTTGAGATCCCGTCATCCGCCGCGGGCAAGGTACTGGCGCTGGGCGGCGTGGTCGGCCAGGTGCTGGCGGTTGGAGCGGAGGTGATCCGGATTGAAGTGGACGGGGCGGGTAACGTCAAGAGTGGTGCCGCTGCGACGGCGGCTAGTGGGCGCCCGACAAGAAACATGAACCGTTGCAACGTCCAAGGGGGTGGTGCCGCCCCAACATGCCGCCGCGGTGAGCGCACCTCAGCGACGTGAAGCACTGGCGTCGAACATAAGGCCAACACCACGCAAACCTGGCGACAAGCCTATCGCTTCGCCTGCCGTTCGCCGCCGCGCTTGGGAGGCGGGCATTGAATTGCAGTTTGTGCCGGGTACCGGCTCCGCCGGACGCGTCATGCAAGAAGACCTCGACGCATATGTCGCGCAAGGCGGGCGCTCACAATCCGCCAGCCGCACGGACCAAAGCTATGCCGAGCGGCACGACGAAAAAACGATTCCCGTGATCGGTCTGCGCCGCAAGATTGCACAGAAGATGCAGGAATCCAAACGCCACATTCCACACTTCACGTATGTCGAGGAAGTGGACGTGACAGAGCTGGAAGTGCTGCGCGCCCGCCTCAACGCAAGTTGGGCGAAAGACCGTGGCCGCTTGACGGTGCTTCCATTCCTGATGCGCGCCATGGTATTGGGATTGCACGAGTTCCCGCAGATCAACGCGCGCTACGACGACGAGGCCGATGTGGTGACGCAGTATGGAGCGGTACACATGGGGATGGCAACACAGACTGAAGCTGGACTGATGGTACCCGTGGTGCGGCATGCCGAGGCGCGCGACCTGTGGGCGTGTGCCACCGAAGTCGCCCGTCTGGCGGACGCCGCACGAACGGGGAGGGCCACGCGCGAAGAGTTATCGGGTTCCACCATCACCATCACCAGCCTGGGCGCATTGGGCGGAATCGTCTCGACACCCGTGATCAACCACCCCGAGGTCGCGATTGTCGGCATCAATCGCATCGTCGAGCGGCCGATGATTCGTGGTGGCGCGGTGGTGGTACGTCAAATGATGAATTTGTCTTCTTCCTTCGATCACCGTGTGGTCGATGGGCTACATGCGGCCGAGTTCATTCAAGCACTACGCGGTTACCTCGAGTGTCCGGCGATGCTATTCGTGGAATAGAAATGGACATACAACAAACAACCCTGCTCATCATCGGCGGCGGTCCCGGTGGTTACGTGGCCGCGATTCGCGCCGCGCAGCTCGGTGTGGCGACGACCCTGGTGGAAGCCGAGCACTTGGGCGGAACCTGCCTGAACATCGGCTGCATTCCATCGAAAGCGTTGATTCACGCCAGCAGCGCGTTTCATGATGCTTGCGCCTTCGCGGGTGATTCGCCAATTGGCATTCACGTTGATTCACCGCGCATCGACGTCGCACAAACCGTTCGATGGAAAGATGGCATTGTTGATCGGCTGACGCACGGTGTGGCGGCCTTGCTCAAAAAGCATGGCGTCAAGGTCATCATGGGCTGGGCACGCATTGTCGACGGCAAGACGGTTGAGGTGGTTCAAAAAGGTCAGGTGGCAGACACCGCCAACGTGCGTATTTCGTGTGACCACCTGCTGCTCGCGACGGGTTCGCAGGAAATTGCCCTGCCCGGCATGCCGTTTGGCAGTCGTATTGTCTCTTCGACGCAAGCCTTATCGCCCACGGTGCTGCCAAAGCGATTGGTGGTGGTAGGTGCAGGCTACATCGGTCTTGAACTCGGTATTGCCTACCGCAAGCTCGGCGCGGAAGTGGCGGTAGTGGAGGCGCTGGATCGCATTTTGCCCGCGTACGACGACGAGTTGGCCAAGCCGGTTGCCGCTTCAATGCGCCGGCTCGGGCTGCAACTCCACCTTGGCTGCAAGGTGGCGGGTTTCAATGCAGCGGGAGATGCCGTTCGGATAACAAATTCAAAAGGGGAAGAGTCCGACCTGCCAGCCGACCAGTTGCTGGTGGCCATCGGTCGCGCGCCGCGCACGCAAGGCTTCGGGCTGGAAAGCCTGATGCTGGACATGAAAGGTCGCGCGTTGGGCATCGACGATCAATGCCGGACGTCCATGCGCAATGTCTGGGCCATTGGTGACCTGACGGGCGAACCCATGCTCGCGCACCGCGCCATGGCGCAGGGCGAGATGGTTGCGGAGATTATTTCCGGCGAGCGGCGGCACTTTACACCGGTTGCCATCGCGGCGGTCTGCTTTACGGATCCCGAGCTGGTGGTGGTCGGGCTGATGCCGCAGCAGGCTGTGGTAGCAGGGCTTGACTGTATCCACGCCAGCTTCCCCTTTGCCGCAAACGGACGTGCCATGACGCTCGAATCAAGCGACGGATTTGTGCGCGTGGTGGCCCGGCGTGACAATCACCTCATTGTCGGCTGGCAGGCGGTTGGCAAGGGCGTGTCGGAGCTGAGCACGGCGTTTTCACACTCGATGGAGATGGGCGCCTGCCTGGAGGACGTCGCAGGTACCATTCACGCCCATCCAACGCTCGGCGAGGCCGTGCAGGAAGCCGCGATGCGCGCGCTGGGCCACGCGGTGCATATTTAAGGCGCACGCATCCATAACTTCATTCCGGGCCTATATCCAGCGCCACCAGAAACCGCGACACCATGTTATAGGCGGCGATCGTGCCGACAATCTCCACCACCTGCTCGTTGGGCAATAGCGCGCGTAACTCATCCAGTGTCGCCGCGCTGACTTCAATATTCAGCGACATCTCGCGGGCAAGTTTCAGCGTTGTGATTTCTGCCTGGCTAAAGACGGATGTATTGAGATGCGCGGTATCGATCGCGTCCAGCGCATCGAGTTGCGATTGCGTGCCACCCGCCGCCAGGAATTCCGGTGCATGCTGCAGTAGTTCGTAGTCCGCGCGATTCAATCGCGCGATGGCGCAAATGGCGAGTTCGCGCAGGATCGGCGACACTTTCAGCTCGCGCCGGATCGACCCCATGAAGGTATTCCAGCCGCGCGCAATCGGCGGGCTGTTCAATAACATGCGATCGAGGTTCAGCAGCTTGCCGCCGGCGCGACGCGCACGAATGGCCGCCATCAGCTCGGCGGGAACTTTCTGGTTGTCGATGTCTTGATCGGTGATGTAAGGAACGGTTGGCATTTGAGAATCTTCATTGTGGAAGGGAACAATTAGCGTAGCATGCCGGGAATTGTGCGTGGTGATACAACGCATACGCGAATGAAATCAGTGCAATTGAGGAATGCCGCCAAATGACCTACAAGATCATGCTGATGTTGCACACTGCCGCCATCGTTATCTGGCTCGGCGGCATGGTGTTTGCACATTTCTGCCTGCGGCCCGCCGCCATTGAACTGCTTGCGATACCGCAGCGCATTCCGCTGATGCATGCGGCATTGACGCGATTCTTCAATATCGTTGTGATCGCGGTGGTGGTTGTACTCGTCTCGGGCCTCACGATGATGCTGATGGTCGGCATGAAATTCGCTCCATTCGTGTGGCACATCATGTTCGGACTGGGTGTGTTGATGATGGCGATTTTCGGACATATTCGCTTTGGGCCATACAAGCGCCTGTCGAGGTGCGTGGCGGTGGCCGATTGGCCGGGAGCAGCCAAGCAGCTGGACCAGATTCGACTGCTGGTGGTCGTCAACATGGGTATCGGCTTCGGCATCGTGGCGATGCTGTTCCTCGGTCGATAAATTGCCAAAACACCAGGACTGGCGAGGCTTTACGAGCATTATTGGCTTGTAAGCCGCGCCAGTGCTAGGTTTTAATGTTTTCAGCGATCATTGTTACATGGCGCTAGAACGGCTTGCCCAGATAGAAATAGAAACTGTTGGCACCATCCTGTGCGCGCCCGTAGCCGAGGTACGCGGGACCGATTGGACTGTCCGCGGCGACGAAGATGCTGGCGGATTTCAGCAGTCCATCCGGGCTTCCTGTCACCAGCGGATTACCGACCTTGCCGAGTTCAAGCGACATGCCGCCATATGCACCTTCGAAAAAGCCACCGCGAAAAATCCGCTGGTAATACAGTGCACGCCCGAACACCAGCTTTTCTCCATAGAGCTGGCCAGTGCGATAGCCGGATTGCTGCAGGAAACCGCCCCACTGGAATTGATCATGACGTGGCAAGGGATTGGCGCCAACTTTGCCGCCGATTTTGGCGCTCAGGTTGAGCGTATGTTCGCCGAACGAAAACGATGCACTCCCATCGGTATCCCACTTCGTATATCCATTGTCCGCGCCGAGCCGCGTATTGGAATGAAACAGGCTCAGGCCTCCTCGCCAGCCCGAGCGGGGGAAATAGGCGCTGTCGACCTGATCGAACACGAGCCGGGCCGTTAGTGCGCCTTGTGAAATATGGGATGGGCCGGGAGACAGATTTTCCGTCCCGGTGACAAGCTTTGGCTTGAATACGCCTCGTACCAAGCCGATCCGCATCTCGCCATAGCGTTTGAACTGGCTGCCAATGTCCACGCCAACAAGGTCGGATGTCGTATCGTAGCGGGCAACAACCTGATCCCCCTGATAGAGATTGGCGCCTCGACGCTCAAGCGCCACGTGTGGCGCAACGAAAAAGATACCCTCAGCATTGAGCGGCTGGTAGAACTCGCTCAAAAGGCTGGACGTGCGGCCGAACTGGAGGTCGGTTCGCCACTCCGCACCGAGCGAATTAATCCACGATTTTCGATAGCTGCCGATGATGTTGAAGTAGGCATCGGGCGTGAAGTCGGTGGACAGTCCCAGGCCTAGTCGTATGGTGTCGGGCCCCCACGTTTTCTCGATTGCATTGACCGTCAGCACGCGTTTGCCCGCTTCTTCAATGAATCGATAATTCACATGCTCAAAATACCCTGTGCCATAGAGATGGCGCATATCGCGATTGAGCGTTTGCTGGTCGATCGGCTGGCCCGCTTGGGTCAGCATGAGCGCCTTTGCTGTTTGAGGGTTCACGCGCTGCATTTTTTCAAACCGGATTTCATCGGCAGGCCGCAAGTCGGTCGCAATGGCATTCGTCTGGCTCGCGCGCAGCGCGGCATACTCGCCGGGTGGGAGCGAGAGTTGGGCGAGTCGTTCCCCCAGCTGGCGGGCCGCCGCCTCGCCGAAAGGGGCAATCTTCTCCAGGTGATCGAAATCCGCCGTGGAGATGTCCTCCATTTCAGGTGAGATCAGGATATCGGTGGGTTTCAGCAGGGCAAGCGAAGCCTGGACATTCTGCTCGGTCAGGATGTTGAACATTTGCCCGGCCACGCCGAGAATGCCGGTCAGCTGTTCGCGTTTCAGCAGCGGCGTGCCCGCGTTGACGGCGATGATGATGTCGGCGCCCATCGCGCGCGCGGTTTCCACCGGCAAATTGCTGGTGAGCATGCCGTCAACCAGCATCATTCCGCCGTATTCCGCCGGCGCGATCGCCCCTGGCACCGACATGCTGGCGCGCATGACATTGGCAAGTTCTCCCGCGCTGAAAACGACGGGCTTGCCCGTCACCAGGTTGGTCGCGACGGCGCGAAACGGAATGGGCAGTGCATCGAAGTGGTGGAAGCCATGCGCCTTCGAAAGTCCGCGCAAGACCGTCTCAAGCTGTACACCGGTCACGAGGCCCTTGCCGATGGTCAGTTCGCCCTGACCCACGCCTATCTCGGGGCCAATGAAAAAGTTGTAGTCATCCTGTTTGCGACGCATGGACAATTCAGCACGCGGGGGCCTCTCCTTGAACAGCACCTCGGTATTGAGTGCGCCTATGATTTTCTGCATTTCCGGGACGGTCATACCCGTCGCGTAGGCAGCACCAAACAGCGCGCCCATGCTGGTGCCGGCGATGCAGCTTATTGGCACGCGGTATTCCTCCAATACCTTGATTACGCCGAGATGCGCCGCGCCACGCGCACCGCCACCGGAGAGTACCAGGCAGATTTTCGGCCGTTTCGCGCCGCCAGCTGAGCCGGAGGATTCGTTAGCGCCGGCCGAGATAGCGGCTTCAGGGAGCATGGCAGCAGTGGCCAGCCACGCGACGGCAATGGCCGGGACAAAACGGAATCGAAAGTTCATTTCACGTCTCTCATCGTTGATGCAACCGTGTTAGGCGCCGCAAGGCACCGATGTTGCCGAATTCGCGTTTTCCTTTGCCCTGAAACGAATTATGGGCGCGGTACTTTCTGTATCTCTGCCTAGGCAATCAGTCCACGCACCTGCTTCGACGCTTCCGTCTTCCCGGTGACAAACCGCTCGTGGTTGTGATCAATGGTCTTCAGGTCGTAGATGTAATTAACCATCATGCCGAGCGATTGTTTCAGGCCGTTATCGGAGAGGTCACCGGCGAAATTAATCCGGTCCATACGCGCGCCGTTGTTCAGGTGAAAGCGCGCAACGCTGTCTCGCGTCACGCCATCGGGTTCGCCGACGCCGAGCAGATAAGCCGCACACAGTCGCTCGAGGTCCTTGGCGCATTTTTCGCGGGGACGTGTCGCCGCGCGCAGCTCCGTGATGCCTCTATCCAGCAGTGGGCCCATCGTGCGCTGCACGCATTCGAGGCTTTGCCGCAGGCTTTCGGGCATTGCGCCCAAATGTTCAGGCGTTGCCAGCGTGCGGCGCAGCCAGTCGCGAAAGCCGGGAATCGGCGATAGCGTGCAAAATCGTTTCACGCGCGGGAACTCGGCGGCCAGCATGCCCGCCACCTGTTTGATCAGGAAATTTCCAAGGGACACGCCGCGGAGTCCCGGCTGGCAATTGCTGATGCTATAGAACGCCGCGAGCTGAAAATCTTTCGACCCCTTCGGTTCGCTGTCAATGCTGATTAGCGGCTCGATAGCGGCTGGCATCTCGGCCAAAAGCGCCACCTCGACAAAAATCAGCGGCTCATCCGGCAGGGCAGGATGAAAGAATGCGAAGCAGCGCCGATCATCCTGCAGACGGCGGCGCAGATCGTTCCAGCCGCGGATTTCATGAACAGCCTCGTGGCGGATGAGTTGTTCAAGCAACGTTGCTCGTGTATTCCAGTCCACGCGGACGATATGCAGGAAACCTGGATTGAACCAGGATTGCAGCAGATGGTGGAAATCGTCATCGACTTGCCGGAGTTCGGGGTCCTTCGGCAGTGCATCGAGCAGCCGCTCGCGCATGTTGACGATGGCGCGCGTTCCACCGGGTGCGCGATTCAGCCGACGCAGCAATTCCTGTCGCGGCGGCTCGGCCGCGCGGGTGAGGGCGGCGAGATGCCGGCTGTCGGGTGACTCCGCATAGGACCGGGCTGCATCCAATACCTCGTGCGGGTCGGGCGAAAATTCGGCTTTCAACGACTGAAAGAAAGCTACCTGATCCTCCTTGGACAGTTCCAGATACAAAGCCAGTGTGTCCTGCGCCAGCGATACGCCGGAGGCTTCGCCGCGTTCTGACAACAATTGCTCGCACGCCTGCACCAGCCTGCGGATTTTCAGGCCGTCGCGCCTCAGGCGAAGCGCCTTGTCGCGTATGCCCTTGATGGAGTTCAGCATGGAGGTCATGGTGGCACCTTGCTCGCGTGATTCGTTAGTTTGCCCGAGGCCAGAAGAATTGTCGCCAATCGGTCCGCAGCCGGGTAAACAATATTGAAGCCAGCATTCCCGTCTGCCCAAACCCGACTCCGCGCGCTCGCAATGCGACCCACAAGGCCAGTGAAAAACTGATGGTGAGGTTGATGAAGCCGACAAGCGCGATGCCGATAATGCTCTTCGCGAGAACCGCGCCATCGACAGTGAAATCGAGTGATGCCATCGCCAGTCCGAAATTGGCGGACGACAGAGTTACGTGCATGACGTCGATCGGCAAGCCGGTCAGGAAACCGATCGTACCAACCATGGCGAGCATGACGCCGAGAAAAAAATTGCCCGCAAGCGCCCCAAGGTTGTCATCCATATACGCGGCGAAGCGTTTGAGTCGCGTCACACCTAGCATGGCACGCAGCCACTTTGTATGTTCGATGCGTTCGCGAATACGTTCATAAGCCGCAAGATTGTCGTAATAGCCGGAAATCAACCCACCGAGGAACAGGCACAGGCCGGCAATGGCCGCGTGGAACAGGCCGAGGCTATCGATGGGGGATAGCTGGTGCAGTAGATGATGGGCCTTTTCCGGACTCATGATCGGCTCACCGGTCATCTTGCCGATAGTGAACGAAAGCAGCATCGCTGTGGGTATCGCCACGAGGACATTGCCGGCAATGGCGGCAAACTGGCTGCGCAGCACGTCAACGATGAGCGTGGCGAGTTTTTCCACGTCTCGCATGCGACCGCGTATTTCACTGATGACGCCCGCAATGGTGGACGCGGTCATGGCGGGCTGCTTGGTGGCAAGCGTCCAGTGCAATACATGGATCAGCATGAAGCCGAGCGAGTAATTCATGCTGTACGCCAGCGCATAGCCCAACGGTGGCAGCGTCGCCTGGGAAGAGTAGATTTTGATCAGCGCCATGAAACCGACGACGAATCCGGCACACATGGCCGAGCGCCACATCCAGAAATATTCGTCGCGACCTGCGACGATATAGTGCTCACCCGCGCGACTGGCGTTGTCGGTCACACGCAGTGCCAGCATGCCGATGGTACGGCTGATGTGTCCGCGGATCCCCTGACGCAACCCTTCGCCATGGATCGCGTGCCCTAGAAACTCCACCCAAAGCGCCACTAGCGCCGCATCGGCATGATCGACAACAGGCGAGTGCGAAGACTCGTGACGGGCAGCCAGAATACTGACAAGCAGTTCGAGCCGGCGCAGACTCTGCTCAAGCCGGCGCAATAGAAACGTGAGGGCGAGGCTGGTACCGACGCTTGCGGCACGGCTGCGAATCCGCACAATCACGTCACGGCATTGATCGATCAGGACGTGAAGCTGACGCTCATCTTCGGCGGGTGTTTCGCCGCCGCCCAGATAATGCCGATAGGCGGACGCAAATTGCTGTGCCTCCGCGGCGAGTGCCAGAAATGGTGAATCGCGCTCCTCGATGCGTGGATATAGCCGTACCAGTTCCGGTTCCAGTCCCATTGCGCCGATGCGGATCGCGAGGATATCACCGGCGTCGAGCATTTGCGAAAACGACTCCAGCAGCACTTTTTCATCGTGGCCTTCGGTCATATGCAGCGCATGCCAGAAGCGTTGCTTCAATTCCGTGGGAACGCCGTCGAGCCAGACGTGATCATCGAGGCGGTGAAAAATAAGGTTGACGCAATCCCTGAGATAGGCAGGATCGGTGATGGCGGGAAATACACGCTGCACGATACGGCGCCACAATTCTGAAAAGAATCCGGTGTTGGGAAGGATGCCGGCGTCGGCGAAAAAACTGGCGTGCTTGCGTCCGGAAAACAACGCGAGCAGGCGGTTGCGCAGGGCAGTGCGGAGCGATTCATCGAGTTCGATCAGTTCGCAAAGTGCGGTAAAACGGGCGGTGGCCAGTAGCGTGTTTTCAGCATTGGCCGGGCGCAACGCATCGACAAGGTCAATGCATTGGGCGAGCGGGTCGGCGTTTTCATCCGACATGGCACGGAGCGCCGCAATGATGGCGAGGTGGGAAGCGTTGTTTGAAGTCACGTGGTCAGACGATAGAAGTGCCGGTATTCATTGTATCGGGCATGAATGAACCCTTTGACCGGCGTTTCAAACTTATTTTTTGTCGGCTATTGGAGACACTTGGCAGCAGTGCTTTGACGCGCGCCGGATATAATTGTTCCCATATACAACACCCGCAATTTTTCATTGTCGCTACCGATGCTTGCCCAGGAATCGCTCGCTCAGCTAAAAGCTCAACTCGATTTTCAGGCCGCCGCCGAGCCGGTCGGCAATTTGACGCTCGGACGAGGCCGGCTGCGCGGCAATCCTCTGCACGTTGCCATCGTTGAAAACAAAATCGCCAGCGGCGCAATCGGTGCGAAAGAGTGCAGCAAGCTCGCGAGCCTGTTCAGGGTGGTTGCGGCGAATAAAATTCCGATGGTGATGTATCTGGATTCCGCGGGTGTGAAAGTATCGGAAGGATTGCCGGTACTGGGCGCATTCAGGCAATTGTTTCGCGCGGCGCTCGCGTTGGCTGAGTCAGGTGCGCCGACGGCGGCTGTTTGTGGGGCCCACTGCTATGGCGCGGCAAGCTTGTTGGCCAGTCTCGCAGGAACGCGCTATTACTCGCGCAATTCCCGTCTCGCGATGTCCGGCCCCGCAATACTTGCGCAGACGGCCGGCGCGTCAGTGCTCGATGAGGCGTTCCAGGCGATGTCGCACGCGAGTATTGGCGCGCAGGCGCGAGCGAAGTTGTCGCTTGGTAACGTGGCGCTCTCGCCAACATCCGCCATTGAAATCTCGCCAGTCGCCATGTCGAGCGCCGAGCGCCATGTGGAACTTGGTGTTCGTCTCGCTCAAGCAGGTAAAGGTGTTGGCATCGCGGCACCGGAAAAAATTGTACGCAAGGATCTGGACAAGCTGTATCCGCAAGGTTATGCGATACATGAACAAGCCGGCGTACTGGTGGGTGAAGCACTCCAAGCGGGGTTACCGGTGTCAGTCGTCGGGTTGACCGGCGGAAAATTGCTCGGTGCGGCGCGCGTGGACACTCGCCAGCCTGATCTGGAAAATGTATCGCTCGCCGCCGCGAGTGCCGCAAACACTGCATTTTCTGGTCGATTGTGAATCGCATGCAACCACGCTCGACGATGAACGCATCATGCTCTCCATGTATCTTGCCGATCTTGCCACCGCGCTCTACGCGCTTGGCCAAGCCGGGACGCGAATTGAGACCACGGTGCTGGGAAAAATCGGCGGTGGCGTGTACGTTGCTTTGTGCGCGCCCGCTGCACAGGTGAATCTCCTTTACGGCGCGGAAATCCAGCTATTGCCGGGCAAGGCGATTGCCAGCATTCTGGGTGGTGGCGAAACGCAAAAGTATGATTTCAAGGAATATCAGGCCGCGCACGTTGCCGAGCAGGAAATAAAACTGGGGCTTGCATAGTCACGCTGTTGTACAGGAAACCATGAACGAAAATCTCTACGCGCTGTTTCAGTCGCGATTCCCCTCGGATCGTTCCCAGTCCGCCATTGAGACTGCTGGCGGTCGAATCTATTCGTACGCTGAGCTCGAAAGCATCACGGCGAGCTATGCCGGGCTTATCAAATTGCTCGGGGTCGTGCCGGGCGATCGGGTTGCCGTGCAGGTCGAAAAATCTCCCGAAGCCCTGTTCCTGTATCTGGCCTGCCTGAAGGCCGGTGCGGTCTATTTACCGCTCAACAGCGCATACCAGGAAGGTGAGGTCGACTATTTCTTGGGTGATGCCGAACCGAAAATTTTTGTGCATCAGCCGAAGTCATCAGCATGGGCGACGGCTATTTGCGACAAGCGCGGTATTGCGCATCAATTCATATTGCCGGCAGAGGATGAAAATACGCAGAGTGGCTCTGGTAGCCGATTTTGGAGCAAAAGTGCCTCGGGAACCGCGCCGATGCTTGAGATTGCCGCGCGCGACGCGGGTGATCTGGCAGCGATTCTATATACGTCGGGCACGACCGGGCGCAGTAAGGGCGCCATGATTACGCACAAGAATCTGTCATCCAACGCGATCACGCTGCATCAGTTCTGGGGCTTTCGGCCTGGCGACGTGCTACTGCATGCACTCCCGCTATTCCATGTCCACGGCTTGTTTGTCGCTTGCCATACCGCGTTGCTCAACGGCAGCAAGATGATATTTCACGCGAAGTTCGATGCCAAGGCAGCGACGGACGCATTGCCGCGCGCAACGGTTTTCATGGGCGTGCCGACGATGTATGTGCGCTTGCTGGCAGAGCCGTCATTTACGAAAGAAATCTGCCAAAAAATTCGCCTGTTCATTTCCGGCTCCGCACCACTGCTGGCGGAAACCTTTCACGAGTTCCGGGAACGTACCGGCCACACCATTCTTGAGCGTTACGGCATGACGGAAACCGGCATGATCACGTCCAACCCGCTATTGGGTCATGAGGAAGCTCGGCGGGGCGGCACCGTCGGCTTGCCGCTTCCAGGTGTGGCGGTGCGGGTGGTCGACGATGAGGGCAGGGCATGCGTGGCGGATGCCATTGGCCATTTGCAGGTGAAGGGCGATAACGTGCTGCCGGGCTACTGGCGCCTGCCGGAGAAGAATCAGGAAGAATTCACGACCGATGGCTACTTCAAAACCGGTGATGTCGGCAAGATCGACGCCGACGGTTACGTGACGATTGTTGGCCGTTCGAAGGACCTGGTGATTTCGGGCGGTTACAACGTTTATCCAAAAGAAATTGAGCTGCTGATTGATGAAATGAGTGGCGTGGCCGAAAGTGCGGTCATTGGGCTGCCGCACGCAGATTTCGGCGAGGCGGTCGCAGCGGTGGTCGTGAGAACTCCTGCAGGTGCCGATTTGAGCGAAGCGGGGCTTATCGCCGCATTGAAGGGCAAATTGGCGGCATTCAAGGTGCCCAAGCGTGTGTTTTTTGTGGAGGACCTGCCACGCAATGCCATGGGAAAGGTGCAGAAAAACGAACTGCGAAAGCGTTACGTGTCCACGTTTTCCGCGTAAGGGCGTTACATGGGCGTGGGATAGATTTGACCCAAGGGCGTGAACGAAATATTTTCGCAAGCCTTGTTTTTCCCGGCAAAGTGCCGATTTACTTGGAAACATGAGGCATTTCGGCAAGAAACGCGATATTTTTCGCCGCGACGTGATTTTTCTCATAGAAGTTTCATCCGCAACCTGACAGAATAAATTCATGATTGTTTTCAATCTCTCCTGCGAACAGGAACACACATTTGACGGCTGGTTCCGTTCGGCGGAGGATTTTGACCGCCAGGCCAAGGCCGGGCTGGTCGAGTGTCCTTTCTGCGGCGATGCGCATATCGTCAAGCAGCTTTCCGCGCCGCGCATTAATACCGGCGCCACGGAAATTGCGCTGAACCATAGCCGCTTGCCTGCAGGCCCAAAGGAAGTCATGGCCGCCTCCGTGATGCCTGGCTTGCAGGAACACATGCTGCAGCAGTTCAAGTCGTTCGTGCGCGCCAATACCGAGAATGTCGGCGGTGCTTTTGCCGAGACCGCGCGCAAGATGCATTACGGCGAAGAATCTCATCGCAATATTCGCGGTCGCGTATCGCGCGATGAAGCGATCGAATTGCATGAAGAAGGTATTGAAACCGTGCAATTGCCGCCGGGGATATTACTCGACGAAGGACTGCAGTAACGGCGGTAACGATTGCGCGCGTCCATGTGTTAACGTTTCGCGGTAAACATCAATGCGGGGCACAAACACATGAGAGCAGTCGTATGCAGCCAATGGGGCGGGCCGGAAACGCTGGCCATTGAAGATATCGCCTCGCCGGAGCCCGGGCCCGGCGAAGTCAAAATTCGGGTGCACGCCGCCGGCGTCAATTTCCCCGACGTGCTGATCATCCAGAAGAAGTACCAGCTGCAACCGCCGCTGCCGTTTTCTCCCGGCGCGGAGATTGCGGGCGAAGTCATTTCCGTCGGTGAGGGCGTTAACCACCTCAAGGCAGGCGATCGCGTCGTCAGCCTTTGCGGTATTGGTGGATTTGCCGAGGAGGCCATTGCGCCGGCGGCAGCAACGATGCCTATGCCACCAGGCGTTCCTTACGAGCGCGCGGCGGTATTCTCGCTTGCCTACGGCACCTCATGGCATGCCGTGAGGGACCGTGCCGCGTTGCAGGCGGGTGAGACCATGCTCGTGCTAGGCGCCGCCGGTGGCGTTGGCCTGGCGGCGGTAGAGATTGGCAAAGCGCTGGGTGCCCGCGTCGTGGCCTGCGCGTCGACCGACGAGAAACTCGACATCTGCAAACAGCATGGCGCGGATGCGTTGATCAACTACGCGAGTGGTGACATTCGCGAAGCGATCAAACGTGAATGCGGCAAGAATGGCCCGGATGTCATTTACGATCCGGTTGGCGGAAAATTTGCCGAGCCCTGTTTTCGTTCCATTGCCTGGCGTGGGCGCTATCTGGTCGTGGGCTTCGCCGATGGCGAAATTCCGGCCTTGCCGCTGAATCTGGCGCTACTTAAAGGGGCGTCATTGGTCGGTGTATTCTGGGGCGAATTCGCCAAGCGCGAACCGGCGAATAATCAAAAGGGCATGGCGGAAATGTTTGGCTGGATTCGCGAGGGCACGCTGAAGCCGCTAATCTCTCGAACTTACCGGTTGGACGAAGCGCCACATGCGCTGATGGATATTGCCGCGCGCAAGGTGGTCGGCAAGGTGGTGGTGGTTCCCTAGTCGCTTGGATGCACACAGATGGAAGGCGGCTACGCTACTCCCTTCCCGCGGTCGCGCCATTCTGAAGGCTTCATCATTAGCGATAGCAACGACATCAATGCAATCGCGCCGCCGGCAAGCAGAAACGGTGCCTTGATGTAATAGCTCTCCGCGATCGCGCCACCGGTTGCCATGCCGACACCAATACCCGTGACAATGAATGTTGACGACCAGGTGAATGCTTCGGTGGCATATTTCATTGGCGCAATTTGCGTGATCAACAATGTCTGCGCGGTGAGAGCCGGGGCAATGCAGACGCCGGCGAAAAAAGCCACAATCGCGAACAGCACATGTTGATCAACGACGCCGTGCAGGAATAGCGGAATCGACATGATCGCCAGCGAAATCGTGAACTGCCGTTCAAGGGATATCGACAAATGCAGCGCGCCGTAGATGAATCCGCCCACTGCGCTGCCAGTCGCATTGAGCGCCAGCAGAATGCCGCCAAATGCGACCCATTGCAGGGACGTCGCGTAGGCTGGATAGCCAACTTCCAGTAATCCAAAGCAGAAGGTCAGGCCAAAAGTCAGGCCGAGCAGCGCCACGAGACGGAAGTCGGTGAGCGGCCCCAGCAGGTGACGTTCTGCCGGTGGTTCCTGCTTCCAATACTTGAGGATGGGCGAGGCGAAAAAGATCAAAACCGCACAGACAGAAATGCTGATGACAGTGGCCAATGCGACACGCGCATTTGACGCGGCAACGATGGTTGCCACCACCAGCGGCCCAACGGTGAAGTTAATCTCGATCATGATGGAATCGATCGAATAGGCCATCTTCCGGTCATGGTCTTCTTTGAAGCGATGGCGCCATGTTGTGCGGGTAAGAATGGTGACCGGTGGCGCAAAGATTCCGCAGGCGCCCGCGGCGGCGACCAATACCGGCACACTCGCGCCATTGGTCGTCGCCAGGAAGAGGCCGATCATCGCCAGGGGATGGAGAATTCCCGTGATCACGAGTGGCGCGCGCGGGCCGATACGGTCGATGAGCCGGCCCAGGATCGGTGCCGCCACGGCCATTGCCACGAAGAACGTGCCGACAATCGAGCCGGCAACCTTGAAATTCCCCAGGATTTCGCGCAGAAACAAAAGCATGGCGAGACCATTCATGGCGACCGGCATGCGCGACAGCCATGCGGTTGCGATCATCGCGGGAATATCAGGCTGTCGCAGGAAAGTGCGGTAAGGCGCAAACAGCGCCACCACGGTCTGCTTCATGGATTCAAGCAGCGGGCTTCTTCTCAAGTATCGCCATCGTGATGCGCGATACGCAGACCAGTTTGCCGGCGTCGTCGATGATCTTGATTTCCCAGAGTTGCGTAGTCTTGCCGCGATGCAGCGGACGCGCCGTACCGGTTACCCATCCCTCGCGAACACCACGCACATGGTTCGCGTTGATCTCGAGGCCGACCACGAGAAATCGCTCGGGATCGACGCACAGGTAGGCGCCGGTGCTGCCGAGGGTCTCTGCCAGGGTCACCGAAGCCCCGCCGTGCAGCAAACCGTAAGGCTGGTGCGTGCGGTGATCGACCGGCATGCGGGCAGTGACGTAATCGTTTCCGATCTCGGTGAACTCGATGCCAAGCCGGCTGAGCATCGTGTCGGCGGTTTGATTGAGCTGTTCAAGCGGCGGGCGAAAAAACCAGATGGTGTCATTCATGTGAAGTGTTGTTCCTGTGCCTAGGATCCGAATGCATTGAGGCCGGTTTGCGCACGTCCAAGAATAAGCGCGTGCACGTCATGCGTTCCTTCGTAAGTGTTCACCGCCTCAAGGTTCATCATGTGGCGAATCACGTGATACTCGTCAGCGACGCCGTTGCCACCGTGCATGTCCCGCGCCATGCGGGCAATGTCCAGGGATTTGCCGCAGGAATTGCGCTTAATCAGCGAAATCATTTCGGGCGTGGCGCGGCCTTCGTCGAGCAATCGTCCGACGCGTAACGCGCCTTGCAAAGCCAAAGTGATTTCGGTCTGCATATCGGCCAGCTTCTTCTGGATCAATTGCGTGGCCGCCAGCGGCTTGCCGAACATGGTGCGATCGAGCGTGTACTGCCGCGCGGCGTGCCAGCAGAACTCTGCCGCGCCGAGTGCGCCCCAGGATATTCCGTAGCGCGCCTTGTTCAGGCAGCCAAACGGGCCTTTGAGACCCTTCACATTCGGCAGCAGATTTTCTTCCGGCACAAACACCTCATCCATCACGATTTCACCTGTGATCGACGCGCGTAGCGAGAACTTGCCTTCGATCTTGGGTGCCGATAAGCCTTTCATGCCTTTTTCCAGCACGAATCCGCGGATGGCATCGCCGTCCGAAGTGTCTTTTGCCCACACGACGAAAATGTCAGAAACCGGTGAGTTGGTGATCCACATTTTGGCGCCGTGCAACTGATATCCGCCCGGCACTTTCTTTGCGTGTGTCGTCATCGAGCCTGGATCGGAGCCGGCGTTGGGTTCGGTCAGGCCAAAGCAGCCGACGAGTTCACCGGTCGCCAGTTTTGGTAGCCATTTTTCGCGTTGCGCATCATTGCCATACGCATGGATCGGATGCATCACGAGCGAGGATTGCACGCTCATTGCTGATCGATATCCCGAATCGACGCGTTCCACTTCGCGTGCGATGAGCCCGTAGCAGACGTGGTTCACCCCCGCGCAGCCATAACCATCGATGGTCGAGCCAAGAAACCCCAACGCGCCCATTTCGTTCATGATCTCGCGATCGAATTTTTCCTCGCGATTGGCCTTCAGCACGCGGGGCATCAGTTTTCCCTGGCAATAGGACTGCGCGGAATCGCGCACCATGCGCTCCTCGTCAGTCAATTGGTCATCGAGGAGGAAGGCGTCTTCCCATTTGAATTGGGGCTTGAGATCGTTGGGTTTCATGGCGGGGCTGAGTGAACGGGAGGAACGCTCATTTTACGCCGTTGAAAGCGGCGGCCATGGCCCCGCCGAAATTCGTTACGGTGGGCCTGGATGCCCGCGCCGCGCGGAAACCTGGCGCTGCGAATTGATCGCTGATTCAGCGGTTGTCATCTCTGGCGAATGCGCTGCAGACCAAAAAACACAAGCACTGGCGAGCGTCCCAGGCCGAAAAGCCCTGAAACACCGCGCCAGTCAATGAGTTTGCTTGCTAGATCAATCCAAGTACGTACTTATTGTTTCTTGCAGGTATTCATGCCGAGCAGCGGATAGGCCGGGCAGTAGCCAAATAGCGACGTTGCGAGCGGCACGACGCCGATCCATCCCCACATGCCGATCGTTCCGGTCAAGGTCAGGCCAATCAGCACGACGCCCGCGGTGAGGCGAATAACACGGTCAATGGTTCCTACGTTGGTTTTCATCATCGTTTCCTTCGGGTTGAAAAATCTGGCTTGCGCTACTTGGTGCGCGTCGTTTTTGCGCGCGTGGCCCCGGAGCCGCAAAATTGGTCGTAGAGGACTTGCATCACCGCCAGCGCTTCCTTGCTTGCCATGGAGTAGTAGATTCGTTTGCCGTCACGCCGGGTGGTGACGAGCCCTTCATCGCGCAGCACGCATAGTTGCTGGGAAAGCGTAGGCTGGTGAATGTCCAGCGCCGCCTCAAGCTCGCCCACGCAGCGTTCGCCCTGCGAGATCTGGCAGAGCAATAGCAGGCGGTCCGGATTCGACAGGGTTTTCAGCATCCCGCATGTGCGCGAGGCGGAGGCGCGCATGGATTCCAGATCTATATTGATGGTGGAAAAGGTCACGGTTTTGGCTCCAATAGGACCAGCTGCAAATAATATATTGAAAAACATATGCATTGTCAATATAATATGAAAAAGCATAATGATTATTCATTGGCATAGCTCAATAAGACGTGCTCAAACATTGCTTAGTATTTTCCAAGGAACCACCATGCCGAAAAAACCGCTGTTTGCACTGATTCTCGTGGCGCTTGGCCAAATGAGTGCCCCTGCTCAAGCGCAGTCGCAGCCGATCGCCCAGCCTTCTGCCAGTGAAACGCAAGCCAAGCTGTCCAGCATCGAAGCGCGTGCCGCCACCAGGGCCGACGTCAGCGGCCACGATGGCGTCGTGGAAGCCGTGCGCCAGACGGTTCTGGCTGCACAGGTAGCAGGCGCCATCGTTGAGTTACGGGTAAAGGCTGGCGATATTGTCAAGGCCGGGCAATTGCTGGCGCGGGTCGATGCACGCGCCGCTGAACAGTCAGCATCGGCCAGCCAGGCCCAAGTGCAGGCCGCGCGCGCGACACTTGATGTCGCATCAAAGGACTTCGAACGGCAGAAACAGCTGCTGCAGAAAGGCTTCATCAGCCAGGCTGCACTCGACCAAGCGGAGGCCGTTTACAAGGCAGCCGCCTCCCAGGTGACCGCACAAATTGCCCAAGCGGGTGCGGCGCGTTCGCAATCGGATTTCTTCATCCTGCGTGCGCCCTATGGCGGCATCATCGCCGATGTTCCAGTCGTGTTAGGTGACATGGCCCTGCCAGGACGTCCAATACTGACCCTCTATGATCCTTCATCGTTGCGAGTCACCGCGACGATTCCACAAACGGCAAATTTGTCACACGCAGCACCGCAAGGTGCCAGGATTGAATTGCCGAGTGCGACCGGCGCGCCAAACTGGATCACGCCAACGCGCGTTACGGTGCTGCCGACCGCGGACCCTAACACCCATACCTTGCAGATTCGACTCGACCTGCCGGCAGAAACCTCCAACGTGGCCCCCGGTATGTTTGCCCGCGCATGGCTGCCATCGCAATCCGCTGCCAGCGTCCAGGCTGGGCGCGTATTCGTGCCGACGACAGCCATTGTCCGCCGCGCCGAAATGACCGGAGTTTATGTCCTCGACGCCGCCGGAAAACCGATGCTGCGTCAGGTTCGCCTGGGCCGCGTTGCCGAAGAGTCGGTGGAAGTATTGAGCGGGATTTCCGCCGGTGAACGCCTGGCGACGGATCCGCAGGCTGCGGCACGCGTACGTTGATGTTGAATGCCATGAAAACCCCGCTTGGTTTGTCCGGACGTACCGCCGCCGCGTTTCTCAGGGCGCAAATCACGCCGCTCCTTGCGCTGACAGCGCTGCTGCTTGGCGCCTTTGCCGTATTTGTTACGCCCCGCGAAGAAGAGCCGCAAATCAATGTGACCATGGCAAACGTGCTCATCCCGTTTCCCGGCGCCTCGGTTCGTGACGTCGAGCAGATGGTTGCCGCGCCGGCCGAACAGGTGCTCTCGCAAATATCTGGTACCGAACATGTGATGTCAGTTTCGCGCCCGGGAATGGCCATTATCACCGTGCAGTACAAAGTCGGCGTGCCACGCATCGATGCGCTGGTGCGCCTGTACGACACGGTCAATGGCAACGCCGACTGGTTGCCGAAAGGGCTTGGCGTGCTCGATCCGCTGATCAAGCCGAAAGGCATTGACGACGTGCCTATCGTCGCGTTGACGCTGTTCAGCAAAACCGCGAGCGCGTTCGACATCGAGCGGGTGGCGCACAGCGTCGAGATCGATCTGAAGCGCGTCGCCGGCACGCGGGAGGTGCATACCATTGGCGGGCCTGGCCGCGCCATCATGATCGAGATCGACCCTGCCCGCATGTCGGGCAGCGGCGTTACCGTTGCCGACCTGCGAGGCGCATTGCAATCCGCCAATGCCGGCACGCCAGTTGGCGACCTGCTGTCGGGCAATCGCGCCGTGGCCATCGAATCCGGACCATTCTTCGAAAAAGCGGAAGATCTCGCCGATCTGGTGATTGGGGTACGCGGCGGCAAGCCGGTTTTCCTGCGCGATGTCGCGGCTGTGCGCGATGGCGCGCCACCGGCGAGTCACCATGTCTGGCATGGCACTGCGGGCAAGGACAGCGCCGAATATCCCGCGATCACGATCGCCGTCACCAAGAAGCCGGGTGAGAATGCAATCGACGTTTCCGATGCCGTGATGCGCCGCGTGGAGTTGCTGAAGAATACCGTCATCCCGGCCGACGTCCAGGTTTCGGAGACGCGGAACTACGGCACCACCGCCAACGACAAGGCAAAAAAACTGATCCAGAAACTACTGTTCGCCACCGCCTCGGTGGTGGCACTGGTGTTCATCGCGCTCGGCCGCCGCGAGGCCGCGATTGTCGGTACGGCGGTGATCCTCACGCTCGCGGCAACGCTTTTTGCGTCGTGGGCGTGGGGCTTCACACTGAATCGCGTATCGCTGTTCGCCCTGATTTTTTCGATTGGTATCCTGGTCGATGACGCCATCGTCGTGGTGGAGAATATTCATCGCCACCAGCAATTGTTTCCGGAGAAATCATTGGCGGCGCTCATACCGGGTGCGGTCGATGAAGTGGGCGGTCCGACTATCCTCGCGACGTTCACGGTGATCGCCGCGTTGCTGCCGATGGCGTTTGTGTCCGGGTTGATGGGACCATACATGAGCCCGATCCCAATCAATGCCAGCATGGGTATGCTGTTGTCGCTCATCATTGCATTTGTGGTGACGCCATGGCTCTCGCGCCTGTGGATGAAGGCCGTAGATTCTCATGCCGGCGCCGGTCAACTGCACCCGGTTTCACCATTGACTCGCAAACTCACGCCCATTTTCAAGCGTGTTTTCACGCCGCTGCTCGACGATGAACGCGGCCCGCGTGCGCGTCGCCTGTTGGGTTTCGGCGTACTGGCGCTGATTGCGCTCTCGCTGCTCTTGCCCGCGGTCGGCCTGGTGCGCTTGAAAATGCTGCCACTCGACAACAAATCTGAATTTTCCGTGATGGTGGACATGCCTGCCGGCACGCCGCTGGAAAAAACGGCTGCGGTATTGCGCGAACTGTACCGTGCCGGAAGTGGTGAATTACCAGGCGTATGCAGGCACGGCCGCACCGATCAATTTCAACGGACTGGTGCGCCAATATTATTTGCGTGCCGGGGGCGAAGTCGGTGAAATGCAAGTCAACCTCGTCGACAAGCACGATCGCAGCGAGCAGAGCCACGCTATCGCCACGCGGGTGCGTCCGGCGTTGCAGGAAATTGGCAAGCGTTTTGGCGCAAATGTAAAAGTCGTGGAAGTCCCACCCGGCCCGCCAGTGTTGGCGCCGATCGTGGCGGAAGTTTATGGCCCGGAAGCGGAAGGCCGTCGCGCCGTCGCCAAGCAGGTGCGTGCCATTTTCGAAAAGACCACGGGTGTGGTCGATGTGGACGACAGCAGTATTGCCGTTGCCCCGCGTACCATGTTGCTGGTGGATCGTCGAAAGGCCGGGCTACTTGGCGTAACGCAACAACAGGTTGTGGAAACACTTCGCGCCGGACTGGCGGGCGACGCGACCACCTACCTGCACGACGGCAGCAAGTACCCGGTAGCCGCGACCATCCAGTTGCCGCCTGAACGGCACGGCGAATTGGCGTCGCTGCTGCAACTCTCGGTGCGGACGGCCGCCGGCAAGCTGGTGCCGATTCGCGAGCTGGTCACCGTCAGTGACACATTGCGCGAACAGCCGGTTTATCACAAGGACCTGCATCCGGTGAATTACGTCGTCGGCGACATGGCCGGCAAGGTGGATAGCCCGCTTTATGGCATGTTCGCGATGCGATCCGAGATCAGTGCGCTCACCACGCCCGGCGGCGGCGCGATGACTGAGTACTTCATCCGCCAGCCGGACGATGCTTATCGCGACTACGCGGTGAAGTGGGATGGCGAATGGCAGATCACCTATGAAACGTTTCGCGACATGGGTGCCGCCTATGCGGTAGGCCTGATCCTGATCTATCTGCTGGTGGTTGCGCAATTTGGCTCGTATCTCACGCCGCTCATCATCATGGCGCCGATACCGCTGACGATTGTCGGTGTGATGCCCGGACATGCCTTGCTCGGCGCACCATACACGGCGACCAGCATGATCGGCATGATCGCGCTCGCGGGCATCATCGTCCGCAATTCCATCCTGCTGGTGGACTTCATCAACCTGCAGGTGCGTGATGGCATGCCGTTCAAGGAGGCCGTGGTGCAGTCCGCCATCACCCGCGCGCAGCCGATCCTGCTGACCGGCGTTGCCGCGATGCTGGGTGCTTTTTTCATCCTTGACGATCCCATATTCAACGGGCTCGCGATCTCCTTGATATTCGGCATATTCGTCTCCACCATACTGACATTGGTGGTGATTCCATTGTTGTACTTCATTGCTTACCGGAAACGGTTGGGCGCGCTCGCAATCATCAATCCTGAAGGAGAAACATCATGACCACTTGGCGAATTGTTCGCGTTGTTGCCGGCCTCTTCATCCTGCTGTCGCTGGCGCTGGGCATTCCTGGCAGCCCGATCTTTTTGAACCAATGGTGGCTCGCGTTTACCGCCTTCGTCGGCGCCAACCTGTTGCAGAGTGGGCTCACCAAGTGGTGCCTGATGGAAACCATTCTGCGCAAAGCCGGCGTCGAGCCTGGCTGCTAAGGGAGTCAATCACGCATCTCGTTTGCCCTGGATGCGGCACCACCAACCGCGTGCCCGATGAACGCCTGATGGGCGGCCCGGTCTGTGGCCGCTGCAAATTGCCGCTGATGGCACCGGAACCGGTGGCGCTGAACGATGCAAGCTTGCCCGGATTTATTGCCAACACCGAATTGCCCGTGCTGGTGGATTTCTGGGCGGCGTGGTGCGGCCCCTGCAAAACGATGGCGCCGCAATTTGCGAGTGCGGCTTCGCAGTTGCCCGAGGTGCGCTTCGTCAAAGTCGATTCCGATGCATCACCGGTCGCGAGTGGACAATACGGCATTCGCAGCATACCCACGCTGGTCCTGTTCCAGAATGGCCGGGAAGTCGACCGGCTATCGGGCGTAGTGGCCGCACGCGACTTGGTTGCGTGGGTCAAGCGTCACACTCAGCAACGAGTCGCCTAGGCTGCTTTCCGGCGTGAGTCCCGCCGCGCAAAAAAAATTTCTTCCTCGAAAGGTTGCCCCATGTATTACACCGTTGAAACCAATAAACCGTTTGAACAAGCCGCGACAGACCTGGATGCCGCCGTAAAGAAGCATGGTTTTGGCGTCATGCATATCCACGATCTGGGCAACACCTTGCGCAGCAAGGGCATGGCCTTCGATGAACAGTGCCGCGTCTTTGAAGTCTGCAATCCCGCGCAGGCGGCGAAAGTGCTGGCTTCGGATATGCGCCTTAACATGGCATTGCCTTGCCGCATTTCCGTATTCACGCAGAAAGGCAAAACCATGATCGGCCTCATCAAGCCGGTCGAAATGCTGGCCGCGCTGTCGACGGATCCAGTCCTGCTGCAAGTGGCGAAAGAAGTCGAGGCATCCACCATTCGGATGGTTGACGAGGCGAAGTAAACCAGGCTGCACATTATAAACGCCAGCACTGGCGCGCCTCGCAGCGGCAAAATGCCCGGAACGCCTCGCCGGTGCTGGTGTTTGCGTTTGAAACGCAGGGAACGCGTAGAATCCACTTTTCCCTCAACGCGTGACCGCCACCATGTCGAAGAAAAACAAACGCCTCACCGCAGACGATCTGTGGAAAGTCCAGCGCCCGTCGTCGCCGACGCTTTCGCCCGATGGCTCACAGGTCTGCGTGGCCGTCACGAAATACGACATGGAGGAGAACAAGGGCAGCGCGCACTTGTGGCTGCTCTCGACTTTCGGCGGCGAGGCGCGGGAACTCACCCAATGCGGCGAGAAAGATGGCCAGCCACAGTGGTCGCCGGATGGTTCATCAATCGCCTTCGTGGCCAAGCGCGGTGAAGGACCAGCGACCGACGAAGAGCCGCAGATTTACCTGATCGCACCCGATGGCGGCGAAGCGCGCCGGCTCACCCATATCGCCGCCGGCGTCTCAGCAATAAAATGGTTCGCGGATGGCAGCAAGCTCGCGTTTGTCTCAAACGTGTGGCCAGATCTGAAAAGCGAGAAGGAACAGGCGAAACGGCTCAAGGAAAAGAAGGACGACAAGGTCAAGGCGCACGTGGTCGATCACACGGCGTTTCGCTACTGGGATCACTGGGTTTCCGATGGACGTGTGCCGCAGTTGCATGTGGTGGATGTGAAAACCGGTAAATGCCGCAACCTGTTTGCCGGCGGCCAATACGAGTTGCCGGTATTTGACACCAGCGCCGCGGACTACGATATTTCGCCCGATGGCAGACACATTGCCTTTTGCTTCAATCCGAATCCGGATCGGCGCGGCGATCAGGATCACCACATCGTCGAAATGGACATCAGATCCGGCAAGGCGAAATCCTTGACCGGTGCGTCGAAATTTTCGCACTACAACCCGGCATATTCGCCGGACGGGAAATCGATTGCGCTGCTGATGTGCAACTACCGGCGCTCGGTGGATGACGACGCCAAGGTTGCACGCATCGACCGCAAGAGCGGAAAACTCACGCGCTGGTCCGACTGGGATCGATACGTGAATGCCCCGCTGAAATGGGCGCCCGATGGCGGCAGCATTTACTTCACGGCCGACGAACATGCCCGCCTCAGTGTCTGGCAGCTCGCCGCCGATGCGAAGAAACCCACCAACGTCGCACAAGGCGGTACCGTCAGTGAGTTCGACATCAAGGCCGGCACGCTGACGTTCGTGCGCAACAACATGTCATCCGCGCCGAAAGTTTTCGCCGCCCATGCGGACGGAACCCATGCGCGCGGCATCGAAACATTCAACGATCACTTGATGGCAAAGTTCAAGCTCGGCGAGGTCAGGGAATTCACGATCAGGGGATGGAACAACGAACCAGTGCAAATGTGGGCTATCTATCCGCCGGATTTCGACGCGAAGAAGAAATGGCCGCTGGTGCACAACATCCACGGCGGGCCGCACGCCAACTGGGGCGACAACTTCCATTTCCGCTGGAACAACCACGTCTTCGCCGCGGCAGGCCAGGTGGTGGTATGCGTGAATTACCACGGCTCGCAAGGCTGGGGAAACCAGTTCACCGAAGCCAACAACGGCACCTGGGGCACCAAGGAACACGCCGACATCGAAGCCGGCACCGATTTCATGCTGACTCAGGGTTACATTGATGCCGACCGCATGGCCGCGACCGGCGGCAGCTACGGCGGCAAGATGGTGGCGTGGATGAACGGCAGGAACGGGGCGAAGAAGGGTGGCGATCGCTACAAAGCGTATGTCTGTCACGCCGGCTGTTTCGACTGGGCATCGATGTACGCGGGCGACGCCGGCTACTGGTTCAAGCACGCGCTGAAATCGACGTACTGGGATGATCCGGTCAAGTACGGCTCTCAGAATCCGCTGACGTTCACCAAATATATGAAGACGCCAACGCTTGTGATCCACGGCGCGCTTGATTATCGCGTGCCGGATGCGCAGGGGCTGATGTATTACAGCACGCTAAAGACGCTGAATGTGCCGGCACGCTTGGTGTTTTTTCCGGATGAAAACCACTGGATACTGAAGCCGCAGAATTCGCGGCTTTGGTACAGGGAGTATTTTGCGTGGTTGGAGAGGTACATTGGAATTGGCGCGACGAAGAAGAAACCGTCCTGACCGCGAGCAATTCTCACATCACATTGCCTAACCCTAAGATATCAAATGCCTAGGTGGGCGCGAAAAAGTCCTGGGCCGACTGTTCAGATGCCTTAAGGTCAGCAATGTATTTTGGATCAGGGAAATAACTTCAATGGATTGCGATAGGAATTGTCTTTACCTCGCGGGTTCGGTGCTGTGCGCCATGCTGTTCAGCGCTCTGTTCCACTATCGTCTCGATATTTGCCATACTGCATTTCCGCTGACATTTCTGCTTTTTGGCTTGCCGATGCTAGGAATGATTCTTGGTGGACGAGCACTTTTTGTACCTAGATCGTCGTGGTTGATGATTCTCATGAAGGTCGGAGCGATATGCGCGAATCTTGCGCAATTGGCTATGGCGTTTTTATCAATAGTCGGCCTGGGACTTGCACAATGCAGTTGATTGCAAGCGTAGCCCGGCTGAAATGAAATGCAATCAGGGTCGGACCTTCGCAATTAGAAAATTCCCGGAATACGCTTCGCTGCTTCCGGGCTACCAATGCGGCAACAATGTTGACAATGACTACTTAATCACCATGCCCGTCACCTCCCTGAACCACTACAACCTCCGCGCCCCGCGCGATTTACTTGACGCCTTGCGCGCGTTTTATTGTGATGTTGTCGGCCTGAAAGAGGGCACTCGTCCGCCGTTTAATTCCTTTGGCTACTGGCTCTATGCGGGTGACCAGGCCATCTTGCATTTATCCGAGACCCGACCGGGCGAAAACCGCGCGTCCGGTGTAACGAATACCTTCGACCACGCCGCGTTCAGCTGCACCGGGCGACGGGAGACGGAAGCGCATCTTGCGCATTGCGGGGTGGCATTCAAGACAGCGGTGGTGCCGATGACAGGACAGGTGCAATTATTCCTGCTGGATCCGGCAGGCAACGGGATCGAGCTGAATTTCGCCGGGCACGAGGCCTGATTGCGGCTGAAATTTGCCAAGATCGCCATTTGGCGCGGTTTTCCGGCCAATAATGCCCCGAGACCCGCGCCAGTGCATGGGTTTGCAATGAGCCGCTAAAGCTTCTCTTCAATCGTCTCAACCAGTCGCTTCAACGTCTCCACCCGCGCCCACGGCTTATCGTCTGAGGCGATGACGTTCCACTTCGCGATGTCCGTGGACGTGCGATCGATCATGTCAGCCACGGCGCGTTCGTAGGCGGGCCATTTCTTGCGGTTGCGCCAATCCTCTTCGGTGATCTTGAATTGCTTGTGGGGCGTCTTGGCGCGCTCCTTGAAGCGCTTGAGCTGCTCGGCCTGGCTGATGGCCAGCCAGAATTTGGCGACGATGGCGCCGCCGTCGGCGAGCTGCTCTTCAAATTCGTTGATCTCGTGATAGGCGCGCTGCCAGTCTTCATCGCGGCAGAATTTCTCAACCCGCTCCACCAGCACCCGGCCATACCATGAACGATCAAAGATGACCGCGTGGCCATGTGGCGGAACGTGCCGCCAGAATCGCCACAGATACGGCTGTACGCGCTCTTCGTCGCTCGGCGCCGCGATTGGCACGATGTGATAAAAGCGCGCATCCATCGCCCGTGTGATGCGGCGAATGGTACTGCCTTTGCCGGCTGCGTCCATGCCTTCAAACACCATGACGATGGAGCGGTCGCGCATTTTTTTGTGGCGGGTGAGGAGGTTCAGCTCGCCCTGCAGTTTGTCGAGCTGTTTTTGATAATTGGCGTGTTCGAGCTTGCGCGAGTAATCGGCGGTATTGAGCACGTCGAGTCTGTCGATGCTCGGTTGCGGCAGCGGTTCGGTCGCTGCAATCACCTTGGCGGGCCCCTTCAGTCTGCCTTCCATCGCATCCAGCAGCATGCGTCCGGCGGTCAGTGAACGATACGCGTGATTGGTGCCTTCGATGATGTTCCATGGCGCTCCGCCCGTGGAGGTTTCGCGCAGCGCCAGTTCGCAGACCTTGACGAATTCGTCGTAGTGTTTGAAATGTTGCCAGTCATCCCTGGTCACGCGCCAGGCGGTTTTCTTTTTTTCCGACAGCAACTTGAGGCGTGCCTTTTGCGCATTCTGGGATAGATGAAACCACAGCTTCACGATCAACGCGCCTTCCGCCACCAGCATGCGCTCGTGATCGCGAATCCGCGCCAGGCGCTGCTGGAATTCCGCGCGGCCTTCGCTTTCCATGACACGCTGCAGAATGGGGTCCGTGTACCACGAACCGAACAAAATGCCGATGCGCCCCTTCGGCGGCAGCGATGTCCAGAAGCGCCACATCTCGGGGCGGGCGAGCTCAGCGTCGGTGGAAGCGCCAAACGCATGGGTATGAATGTGCCGAGGGTCCATCCACTCGTTGAACAGATTGACGGTCTCGCCCTTGCCCGCGCCGTCCACGCCGTTGACCAGGATGATCACGGGGAATTTGCTTTTATCGAGCAAGCGGTATTGCGCATCGAGCAGGGCGCGGCGGAGCTTGGGCTCCTCCTTCTCGAACTCGGATTTCTTCAGCTTGTGGCCGATTTCGGCGGATTCAAACACGCGGCACCTCCTAGTTGTACGAATTGGGAAAACGGCATCAGATAATTTTCGAGTGTCCCGCGGATTTCGCGCAGCAACGTTGATTTGTGTCAGCGATTGCGCATTCCGTGCACGTCAACGGCCACTGTCCAAATCGTGATGAAGTCGTCATGCTGCGACACGTCGATGATATCCACTACAATCTGCACGTGGTTGTCGTTCTAGACTGGTAAAGCCGGTCGAGATCAAAACGCGCGGTCAGAATAAGTGGATTAATAGGCATATGGCACTGTTTGGATTGTTTGGCGGCAACAAGAAGGGATACCCCTCGCCGTGGCTGCAATTGACGGTCGTCTACGCGACAGCCAGGGAAGGGTTGCAGCCCGATGACGCATTTGCACTTCGAGGCAAGATTGTCTCCGCGCATCCGATCGGTTTTGAGTTCATGAATGCTGACTCATTTGTGGCTTTCTACCCGGGAAACGCATCGGGCCTTGAAGCAGGGACACAGCTCGCGGAAACGCTTCGTGGCGTCGCACGCGACAAATCACTGCCGGCCTTTGGCGTGGCCGTGTTGCAAGGAGAGTGTCTCGCACAGGTGCGCGGTTCCGGGCGTTTTGTCGCCAAACCAGTGGGCACCGTTATCTCCCAGGCGATGAAACTGGCTATTGAGCAAGCGGAAAGCGATGCGTAAATATTGCGCGCACAGGAATGCATAGCGCATTGCGCCAAGCAACCGGCGCGCACGCTTTACTGACGGCGCAATCGTGACTTCGCCAGCCGCGGACGCGCCGCAGCAACCGGCGGCATCGGTTCCTCCGACGTTGCCGACGCATTTTCCCGCGCTGGACGGATTGCGCGGACTGGCCATTCTGCTGGTATTGGTCCACATGTTGAACTTGTTTGAGCCGCAGCCGGGTCTGGCTGCCTATGTCGTTGGCCGCATCAGTAACGTCGGCTGGACTGGCTTACAGCTATTTTTTGTGTTGAGTGGATTCCTGATCACCGGCATCCTGCTCGATACGCAGCGTGCGAAGAATTATTATTCCGGCTTCTACGCGCGGCGTGCGCTACGTATTTTCCGCTCTACTTCACCGTGTTGGCGGTAGCTTTTATTATCCTGCCTTCGATAGGAGCCGTGCCGCCAAAGATCGCGCATGATCAACCCAATCAGTTCTGGCTGTGGACATATCTTTCAAACTGGTCGGCAATATTCGGATTGGACAGCAAGGCATTCCCGCACTTCTGGTCGCTGGCGGTTGAAGAGCAGTTCTATTTTGTGTGGCCATTCCTGTTTCGTTCGCGCAGCCCCGAACAATGTTTTCGATTCTGCTTGTAGGTTGCGGTGATGAGGCTTCTATTGCGCTACGTCCTTGCGTGGACCCGGACATCGGACGATGCGATTTATCTGAATGCGTTTTGCCGGATGGATGCACTGGCGCTCGGGGGAGCAGCGGCAGCGGCCTTTCGCATACCGGCATGGAAAGACCGGCTCATTGCGATGCACAAACGATTCCTGCTTTGGACCATCATGATGACGCTGTTCGGACTGGGCGTGACGCGAGGCTTCTGGAACGGCACGCTAGTGGGCGAGACGATCGGTTATACGATCGTGTCGCTGATATTTGTGCTGTTTCTCGTCGCGGCTGCGGGCGCCGATGCGGCGGGCGCGTCCGGGTGGAGTGCCGGACTGCGCCTTCGACCGCTGCGGGCCATCGGGAAATACAGTTACGCGATGTACGTCTTCCATAAGCCGCTGCACGACTACGTCGGCAGACCGCTAGTGGTTGCGCTTAATTTCGATGCGTCGCATTCAATATTGTTGAACACGGTATATGTGACCGCTGGCATTATTGTGACGTTTACCGCTGCACTCATTTCATGGCACCTGTTTGAAAAACATTTCCTGCGGATGAAACGTTTTTGTGCCGGCGCATTGAGACAGATTTTGAGCGCCAAGTCATCACACTTACGGAGGCAATAGAAGCGCACAGGGATTGTTTGCCTGGCAATTTTTCTTGGCATTGCGCTTGGCGCTGTCGCGTATGCCCAACCAGTGGTTTACGTCGTGCGCCACGGCGAAAAACTTGACGACAGCAAGGATCCGCCGTTGTCTGTCGCTGGCCAAGAGCGCGCAGCCCGGTTGGCGAGGATGCTGGCCGCGTCTGGCGTGAGGGGAATCTACACAACCCAGTATCAGCGCACGATCCTGCATGCCGCGCCGGTCGCACGTGCCCTGAACGTTACGCCGATCGTCCATCCCGCCGCTGACACGCCGGGCTTGGCGAAAAAAATTGCGGCGTATGGCGCTGATGAGGTTGTGCTGGTGGTCGGTCACGGCAATACCGTGCCGGAAATCTTGAAGGCTTTGGGGCACAGCAATCCGGTAAAGATTGATGAGACGGAATTCGACAACTTGTTTGTGTTGGTCCCGGGGATAAAGGCTCCCGTTGTCGTGCGTCTCAAATATTGAATTCAATCGTATACGTCACCGCATGAAAGTGCTCGAGACCGACCGGTTGCTGATTCGCTGGCTTACTATTGACGATGCGCCATTCATACTTAAATTGGTGAATGAGCCTGCATGGTTGCGATTCATCGGTGATCGCGGCGTGAAAATATCGAGGACGCGCGCGACTATTTGCTGAAAGGGCCGCTCGCAATGTACGCGCGACTGGGCTTTGGACTTTATCTGACAGCATTAAAAGAGAGCGGCATGCCAATCGGCATGTGTGGACTAATCAAGCGCGGCACGTTGCCGGATGTGGATATCGGCTTCGCGCTGCTGCCTGAATTCTGGGGATACGGATACGGTCTGGAAGCGGCGAGGGCCGTGCTCAACCACGGAAAAAACCAGTTTGGGCTGACGCGCATCGTGGCGATTACGTCGCCAGACAATGTGGATTCCATCAGGCTGCTGGGGAAAGCCGGATTCTTATTCGAAAAAGTGGTCAGCTTGACGGATGGGGAACCAGCGGTGAATTTATACGCATGCAGAATGTGAAATACAAGCACTGGAGCGGCTTCCGAGGTCATCCGCCACAAGCACGAGCCCCGGCGCGGGTGGGGGGTGGATGCCACCCCATAAGGGGGAGGGGACCCCGGGGGGCGGGGGGGGAGGGGGTTGGACCTTTTTTTGGAGGCGCCGTTTTTTTGGGTGCCGATGTTGTCCGCGCTGGCCCCTGGGAGGACCGGGGCGCGGCCCGCGGTTTGGGTTTGTTTGGCGCCGGGCGGGTGGGGGGGGGGGGGGGCGGGGGGGGGCCCCCCGCCCCTGGGGGGGGGGCGGGGGGGGGGGGGCCCGCGCCGCGGGGGGGGGGGGCGGGGGGGGGGGGGGGGCCTTCAAGCCCGCCGGTGGCCCTGCTGGCCGGTGGGGCCGCTTTCCCCGCCCGGAGGGGCGGGCCACTCCAAGCCCGGGCCCGGCCCCCTGGGGCGGGGGGGGGGGCCGGCCCCGCCTCTTGCCGCTGGTCGTGGCGGCCGCCGGGGGGCGGCGGCCGGCCCGGCAGGGTGGCGCCCGCGGGCCGGGGGTCGCTCGACCGCCCCCGGCCCGGCCCCCGGGCGCCCGGGGGGCGCGGGGGGGGGCCCGGGGGTGGGGGCGGGGGGGGGGGGCGCCGGCCCGGCGGCGGCGCGGCGGGGCCCCGCGGCGGGGCGGGGAGCCGGGATGCGGGCGCGCTCCCCGCGCGCCGCCCCCCGGCCCGCCCCCGGCCCCCCGGCCCCCCCCCCGCCCCCCGCCCCTCCCACCCCGGCCCCCACCCCGGCCGGCCTCCCCCCCCGCCGCGCCGCGCGGCGCCGCGGGGGGCCGGGGGGCCCGGGGAACGCGGGGGCAATCGGGCCCCCCTGCCCCGCGCCCGCGGGGCGCGCGGGCCGGCAATGAATGGACGGCCGCGCCCGCCCCGCGCGCCGGGCGGGCCGCGCCGGCCTCCCCCCACCGCGCCGCGGGGGGGGCCGCGGGGGGTTCACGCGCGGGGGGGGGGGCCCGAAGCCCGGTCTCCGGTCGCCTCAGGAACAAAGGGACAGGGGGGCCGCGCCCCCCCAAGCACGGGGGTGGTGGGTCGCGGACGGGCCTCCAAGCGCCGCACCAGTGCTTGTGTTTCATCTGCGCATTGGTAATTGTGCGCGCTGATTGGCGCGCGAGTTTCCGCACTTACAGACGTGGCAGTCGATGCGGAGCGGGCGCATAGGTGTAACGGCGCCAAAGCGTTTCCAGAGGCCCGGGAATGTCGTAGCGCTGCATCATGTGGCTGGCCGCGAGTAGCGATGCATAGATGGCGATTGCGATCGCGAGCAAGTCGGCGGGACCGGAAGTGGCGCCTAACCCGAATCCGAATCCGCTTAACAGTACCGCCATCGCAATTGATTGGCTGATGTAAAGCGTCAACGCCACGCGTCCAGCAGGAGCGAGCAGCAGCACGATCTTCCGGCCGGCGCCGTCGCCACCGTGCAGTGCAAAGGCGGCGATGAAGCTGATCGACATTATTGGCGCAAGCTCTCCCGTACCATGACATGGCCGCGTATGTAGGCGATGTCCAGGGTTGCTGCGACGCATGCCACTGTAGCATCGCGTAAACAACATTGACCGGAATGCCGATCCACAGGCCGAACCGCATCATCTTTTGCCAGAAATGCCGGTGCCGCCCGGGCCTTCGCAACAAACCGAGTTGGGCGGTGATCGCACCAAGCAGAAAGATCACCATGAAATGCGGCACCAGCATGACGAATCCCGCCGTCACGATGGCGAAATCCTTTATGCGCCGAATTGTCGCGTCGACATAGCCGCCCTGGGCGAAGGCCGCGAAGGCGCGCGCCACGTCGGTCTGGAGTGACTGTTTCCTGGCAAGCAATTCGCCCGGTTCGGCGACAAATGCGCCCGCAGCCGTCAAACCGCCCATCACCACGATGAGCACTATCGCAATGATGAACCAGAATTTTGCGGCGGTAAGCAACTTCCGTGGACCGCGCCCCGCGTAGCGCCGCAAGATGTAGCCGGCAAGCGCATACCGGGTCAGGATATCGCCGAACCACAACAGCGCGCTGTGCAGAATACCCATGAACAGCATGGCATTCATGCGCCGCAGGAATCGTGTGCCCACCGGTTCACCGCCGGCGATCCAGCGCCGCGTTTGCACGGCGAAGCCATAGCCGAAACAGAAACTGAAGATCGGATAGAACTTGAATTCGAACAGGAACGCGGTCAGCAAAACGGTGAGATGATCGGCGCGTGTACTTTGTGACGAGAGAATGCCCAGCGACGGCGCGCTGAGCCCGGTGACGTAGCCCTGGATATTCACCGCCAGAATGCCGAACAGCGCGAAGCCGCGCAGCGCGTCGATGAGTGGATCGCGCGGCATCAGGTGCGCATCAGCGCGGCGGTCAGGGAAGCGATAACGACGGGAGTGATTATGCTTCGCAGGCGGAAAAACCAGTGGGGAATCAGTTTCTGAAGGTGTAGCAACGCGTCGATGAGCCAGACGAAACCGAATAGAAAGATCGCCACGATCAGTCTGGCGGCGGGCGTGTCGAGGAACAGCATCGCCCAGGACAGCAGCGATGGTACGACCGACAGCAGGAACAGGGTTCGCGCGCTTTTCGGCGCGGTTTCACTGACGGATACGCCGGTGCCCCATTGGATTCCACCGAGGAATGACAGGATGATCGCGGCATAAGTGATGATGGCCTGCAGCGCGGGAGCGGCATAGGCCGAAGGGCCAAACCAGAGGGTCGCGGCACCGGCGATGAAAGGAAATGTGCCCGCCAAGCCAAGCAAATGGGGGAGGCGCAATGATTGGGACATGGATATTGAACACAGGCCGGGAAATAGGGGAAGAAACGCACGCCATGATACCTTGCACCGGGTCGAACTTCGCGATCGCGGCGGCAGACCGCGCGCTTGAATCGCGGTTGCCGGTCAGCGCATGCGTTTGGCGCCAATATCAATACGGGTTACGTCACGTGTTGAAACGGATGCGTTGATCTTCTGCTCCGTGTCCACGGACCAGGGCAAAGGCAAATCATCCTGAATGACACTCAGTGTATGCGGGCCGGATACAACGGTGGGGAATTCGAAACCACCAAACGCATTGGTTCGGGTGCTGTATTTTCCATCAAGCAAGACCGTGACATTGGCGGCGCCGCTTTCGTTGCCGTCACGCAGGCCATTGCCGTTGGTGTCCAGGTATACGGTGCCTTCGATCCGGCCCGCGCCGCTGCCCGGCGGGCCGCCGAGCGGAGTGGTGGGCGATCCTGCGCTTGCGCTGTAGCGGAGCATCAGGAAGAAACCTCGATCGCTGGGCCGCGTGCGGATGATGTCAGGAACCACCAGCGGACTTTGCACCGCAACTGTGTCGGTGAGGATGCCGCGATTTTCATACAAGGAACCGCCGAAAGACCATTCGCGGTTGATTTGCCAGTCCAGTCCGATATTCGTTGCCAGTGTCGTGCCGTGGTTGATGCTGTCTCCCGTGACATTGCGCGCGCGCAGGCTACCTTGCAGGGACAGTCGAGTCATCAACGGTACTCGTCCGTTCAGTCCGATCGCCACGGCATTTTCGCGCGGACGTGGCGTGTCAATCGATGCTGCGACGGTTCGCAATTGCTCAAGACTGAGTGACGTCGACACGGAATAGCCATTCTCGGCAAATATCGAATGATCGAAGGTCACTGCCCGGCTACTTTGGCCGCGTTGTGTCGACGCGGCGTCGAGCTGAACGCGCGAGATTCCCAGCGTGTTTTGCCATTGCGCGTAGCCAAATATCGAAGCGCTGGTGGCGCCATAGTCGCGGAAGGCAAATCCGCCGCCAGTCGACACGCCCGCGCTCAACAGGCGCCGTGCGCTGGCACTTGCATACCAACCGCTCGGGCTCAATCCCGACACGCTTGCGAATGATTCAATGTTGGCGGACAGATCCCAACGCAAGGAATGGTAGTCATAGCGATAACTGGCGCCTTGCAGATCGGCCGCAAGCGGCCGGTCAATCCAGGTCAGTCCCTCGGTAAAACGGAAAACCGATGCTTGATGATGTTGTCCACCATCTCGCCAGATGGCGTCGGCCCATATTCCTGTGGCATTGGCGCCGGAGGCGCTGGAGCCGATGGCGCTGGCCTGCCAACTCGCGCCCGTCGTCCGTTCATTTTGCGCGACGCTGAAATAGAACCCGCGCGGGCTGATACGCGATGCCTCATTCGCGCTGTCGCGCGCAGTTGGTGCAATTTCAGGCAGGATGTCGCTGCCCTGCGCGATGGCCGCGGCGGCAGTCAATTCACCGAGCGATGCCTGGGCAAACAAGCTGCTTGTCTGTCCGCCCAGCCGCACAAAACGTGACTGTGGAAAGCCCTCGAATCGACCCGGCTCGCCGGCACTGGCACCGAGCACCAGCGCGTTGCTGCCCTGATTACGCCAAATCGTCGATGCGCCCAATACCTGTGTTGCGGGCAGTGCGAGCCGGCTGTTTCGCCGCGCCAGTTCCGGCACCAGCAGGTTGGTGGTTCCAAGCGCATTGTCGGTGCGCCAGCCGCCGTCGAACGGCAAACCGGTTTGCCGCAGGCTCCAGCTGGTCAAGCCGTTTACGTTACGGCCACCGAGAGCCAGCGCATGGACCGACAAAGCGCCGAGATTCGGTGTCTCAAGAAAGACATCGATCTGGATGCCCTGCGTGTCCGTCCGGGAGTTGCCAGATGCGGCTGAGACATTCTGCGTAGATTGTAAATTGCGCGTAAGTTGCAGCGAAATACCGCGCGGCCAACCCTTTGCATCATATTCGGCAGGGGTCGTTTCAGAATCGTCTTGTGGCGATACACCTTCCATCACCCGGTCTACATAGGGTTGGTGCCCGGCGATTACCTGCTTTGAGTCCGCTACGGCGGACGGGTTCAATGCTGCGCTTTGCTGCGCATGAGCAGGTCGCGCAATGAGAACGGCTGTGTATGCGGTGGCGGCTAACGGCAAGAACAGATGCAGCCATTCTCGCCCACGCCCGCCTCGCCGGCTACTTCGTCGCGGCGCCAGGAGCAAGGATTTTCGCTTTCGCTGTGGAGTCCGCCTTGTTCGCGATCGGTGCGGGCTTGGCGACTGGCGCATCGAAACGCATGTCGATGGCGGTCTTCTGGCCGCCCCATTCCACGTCCCCCTTGACAGTTACAGGATACATCAGCTTGACCGCCTGGGCACCGGGCACATTGGGAACGAGTGTGACTAAACGAGTTTGTCCCGGCAATATCGGCAACCCCTCCGGGATAAAATCGATTTGCCGGCCTTGCGGGCCTTGTGAATCCTTTCCGGTCAGGTATCCGGCAAGTCGTCCATGGGCGTTTCCGGTGTTGCTCACCTTCAACTGGGGGACAACAACACCGTCATTTGTCCCGGTTCCGGCTTGAATGATCTCCAGCTGTGGCCGGGCATCGCCGACCATTGCGTAGACGATAACGCCGACTCGTCCACTGACCGGGAAGCTGACCGGGCCTTCCGTTTTGATCACTTGCTCGAGACCTTCGATCATGATCGCAAAGCGGCATTCGGTAGCGGGTGTATTGGCCGGCGGCAAAATCTCGAAGCGGAAGCGAATCTTGGCGTTTCCGGCCAGGGTCAGCTCGCGCCGTTCCAGGGCCACCCAAGGGCGGCAGCTGTTCGGCACCAGCTCTTCGATGAACACAGCGTTGCCATCGGGTGCGATCGACCAATCGTTGGTGTAAACGCGGTACTGGCCTGGCTGGTTCGCGACGTGCGTGATCTCGATAATTTGTCGCGTGGTCTTGCCGGGCTGAACGTTGACTTCAAATCGCGGCGGCGAAATAACGGCCGAGAAGCCTTGGGCGCGCGATGCCACCGGCGCGGCCAGTGCGGTGACTGCGCAAACAAACGCACCCACGAATTTCGCTTGCGACACGCCTGCACCGAAATTCAATTTAATCTCCCGAATCGACATGCGTGCGTTACTCCACATCAATTTCAAAATGAAACCTGAGTTGCTGGGCACTGCTCAATCGCATGCCATCCGCCTCGATCTGCACGTCCAGTACATCCTCCATGCGGCGTTCACGAATGGGTCCGTTGTACATCAGGGCCCGGCCTCCTGCCAGCAGTTGTCCATCCAGCAACACGCCATGACTGCGCCAGATGATTTTTACCGTGCCGGTCGATTCAGTTGGCAGAACCATATAAATCCTGCCGGATTTTCCCAGCCATGGAGCGGTCGCCAGCCGCACGTTTACGCGCGTACGGCCAACAATGGCGTTGTCGCGATTCTTCGGTGTCACGGACCGCCAGGTCATTGCGGGCGTGCCGTCGAGTACCACGGTGGCGGAATCGTCGATCACGGCGGTTCCCGCGCGTTGAACGGGAAGCCCTGGCGCGGGGCTGGGACTGGCCGAATGCGACGAAACCACGGTAAATGCCGATACAAGCGAAATGAATAGCGTGGATCGCAGCGTGCTCAGTGAACGAGAAAAAACTTCAGGCGCAAAGTTCACGGCGAGGCCAATGTATAGGTTGCCCGCCCGTTATACACGCCTGCCGCGACGAGGTTGGCATTGGCGTAGGTGAACGTGTGGCAATTTTCGACGAAAGTGTTGGAGGTGATATTCCTCAAGAATAACGTCGCTCCGTTGAAAGTTCCCGCTGGAATATCCGCCGTCGCATTTCCGAGTGCGGTGCTGGTCCAGCTTATCTGCGTGAAGGGAAGCGTGTCCGTGCCGCTGGTCAGCGTCGCGGGCGTATTGACCTGGAGTCTTGCCACATTCGCCGTGGTGGCAGGTTCCCTGAAGTAGCCGCCGATGTAAACCTGATTCGGTGGTACGCAGACAGTGAAATTGTCAAACGGGCTATTTGCTTGCGTGCTATTGCTGGTCATTGCCTGGGCAGCGCCCGTACCGACCACCGCTGCAGGTACCGTGACACTTACCAGATTGATCGTGGCGTTCGCGGCATTAGTCGTCGAGTTGCCGACGCCGAGATAGACCGTGCGCGCTCCCGGTGTAACCGTGAGTACCCAGGCTTCGCCGGCAATCGGATGGCAATATAGGAGTCCCGCGACCGACGCCCGCAGGATGTGGATGGCGTGGTTCCTCTGCTTTTTGTTGATCGTGCCGTCGCAATCAATCATCCCTGTTCCAATGACAAATGCCAGCGCAGGGCTGGCATTTGTGTGTGATGAATATTAAGAGCCCTGCAGCGATTCTACAAGACTGACGCCGTGTAGGTTACCCGTCCATTCGCCGTCGGGCCGTAGATGCCTGCCGGGTATGTGCCGGTGTTCAAGTAACTGAAGGTCCACGTCGAACCCACGTTTGTCACCTTGGCCACTGGGGCGGGCGCGAAGTTCGCGCTGGCGCCTGTGAGGGGCAAGGCAGCAATATGCGGGAATGTGTTGGCGAACGCCGGTGCCACCAGGGCCGAGTTAGCGATACCGATTTCAGACCACGGAATCGTATCGGTTGTGGCGTTCGTCAACGCTCCTGTCGTATTGGCGGTAAGTGTTACCACCCCCGCGTTGCTTCGCAGCAATGCCGTGACCGCGCCGCTGCCCAGATTGCCGCTGGCGAGTGTTGCCGCAATCGGCGTTCCATCACCGAGGTTCGCAACGGGAACGGTGAAGTCGATCAAATCGATGGTTGCATTCGCCGCCGCACCAAACAGGCCACCGGTGCCGACGCGCAGAAACAATACTTTCGGGATGGTGATCCTGAAATCCAGCCGTGCGTTCGCAGTCAGTGCGCCCGCGCCGGTCTGGGTGGATGATTCGGCATTGGCGAGTATCGGCGTGGTAATCGCGGCGATTACCGATAAAGCGATAAGTGACTTGGAGACAGCGGTTTTCATGAGGCGTCCTTTCGGGGATGAAATTATTTCTGACAGAACGGAGTGTTGCATGCGTTCCGGAAAACTTTAGTGAGGGAATTCACTATTTGGTGTCAAACATTGTGAATTCATCCCCCCGCTAATTACGATTCATGTGCCAGTGGACCATGATTGGCCGCAGTTACATAATGTAGAATATCACAAAAGGCGTGCAAGTTTATGATAATTAATATTAATTGATCTTAATCAAAAGCTGACTTCGGACATGGTTTGTGCACGTGTTTCAAGGACCGCTGTACGCAAGCGATCGACGAGGCCACTAGTTCCCGGTAAGGGTTTGGCCTAGTAACAGGCAGTTGTCTTCGGGGCTGTCGCGAAAACTAGGTCTAACAGGCGATTCGTACGGGGTCAATTCGTGCATCATTGCCAAGCACAAATAGTCAGGCGTTGGACTTCTGTCGAATGGAGGCGAGCATTGCCAAAGTAATCAGTGCCAGGAAGGTCGCAAAGGAGACAAGCGCCCATTGCGGCGCGTGAAGTCCAAAAATCGGTGGGTATTTATCAGCGCAGCCACCATTGGCAAAGAAGTATTCGGGCCACCAGTTCGCGAATGGCAATCCGTTGACGAATTCACCAATCGGATCTGCGAGGCACGAGGTCATCGATGGCCCTTTGGTGACCTGCCAGACAGCAAGGCCGATTCCGGCGCTGGCGATAAGATCGGCGATCGCGGCGTATACGAGCGTCCCCATACGCTGGGGGCCGTGCACGGCTGCCAGGAGGCAAACAAACGCCAACGCCATGAACGCGTATCTTTGCAGGATGCAAAGCGGGCAGGGCTGTTGCCGACCAGGCCCATATTGCATATACCAGCCCGTGACAAGCATTCCAACGCATACGATGCCGATGATCGCGAAAACGAAGCGCGGCGTGAGTATTTTTGGCATGTAGTGTGGACGTTATGCGAGCATCCGAAGTTCCCGCAACAGGACGGAAAGCATCGCAAGATCGCATGTACGCGCCGATTTCAGGTCGGCCATTACTTCACGCATGTGAGCCAGGGCTTTTTCGTGATGGGCTTCCCAGGTGGCGATGAGTTTCAGCGGATCCTCGACCGAAGGCGACAACTTCAGAACGCAAGAAGTCAGTTGGCCCTGCAAGTTGGCCAAATCATCGCGCATCGCCGCGCGCGCCATGGCACGCCAATGTGTGTCAGACGGCAGGGCGGTAACTTGCCCGGCAATCCAGCGCATGTCGAGTTTCCCTGCCAGCGCAAAATAGACCTGTGCCGCCAGTTCCACGGCGCGATTGAGTTTCTTTGCGTTCTCGACGATGTCGAGTACGGAATACATCGCATCAAGACGCGCGACTTCACTGGCAAGTGTCGCGGGAACGCCTTGCGCGGCAACCTGTGATTCCCGCGCCTTGAGCGCGGCAAGATCCTGTGGCGCAAGAAACTCGGGAAGGCGCTTGCTGATCGTGGCCACCCCCGGCGCAAAGTACTGCAATACGTCCGCGATGGGCATGCGCTCGGCGCGGCGGCGCAAGAACCAAAGCGTGGCGCGCAAGACTAGCCTGCCGGCGTCAATCAGCATTTCGGATTGCGCGGCAGCGGATACCTTGTTATCGAGTGCGTCAACGGCGTCCCAAAGGTCACCGACGCGGAATACGTCCCGCGTGAGGATATAGCAGCGCACCACCTCAGCTGCGGTCGCGCCAGCTTCCTCTTGCATGCGATGCACGAATACGCTGCCGGTCCTGTTTATCGTACTGTTGGCGATTTCGGTTGCGATGATCTCGCGCTTGAGAGGATGCCTTGGCATCACATCGGCAAATTTCTCCTGTAGCGCTGTTGGAAAGTAGGTGACGAGCGAGTGCGCGACGTATTCGTCGTCGATCAGATTCGATGCCACCAGATCGTCAAACAATTCCATCTTGCTGTATGCCAGGAGCACCGCTCGCTCGGGCGCGGTCAATCCCTGTTTTTTCGCTTTGCGCTCGGCAATTTCCTCGTCGGAAGGAAGGAATTCAACTTTGCGATTCAGCCGCCCGGTCTTTTCCTGATGGCGCATGAAACGCGCCTGGGCATCAAGCAGTTTTTCAGCATTCACGCCAGAAACGGATAGCGATTGGGTCTGAAAATAATTATCTTTCAACACCAATTGGCCGACTTCATCGGTCATCGTGGCCAGTAGTGCGTTTCGATCTTTTTCGGCGAGCTTGCCAGCGTCGATCACCGCACTCAACAGGATCTTGATATTGACTTCATGATCTGAACAGTCGACGCCGCCGGAGTTATCGATGGCGTCGGTATAGATGCACCCACCGTTCTGCGCGTATTCCACGCGGCCCAGTTGTGTGAATCCCAGGTTGCCGCCTTCCGCAACCACCTTGCAGCGCAGTTCATTGCCGTTGACCCGCAAGGCGTCGGTTGCGCGATCTCCCACTTCGGCCTGCGACTGGTAGCTCGCCTTTACATAGGTACCAATACCGCCGTTGTAGAAGAGGTCGACTGGCGCTTTCAGAATGGCGCGCATCAATTCAACCGGCGTCATCGCGTTAATTGACGGATCGATGCCAAGCGATGTCTTGACTTCGGGCGTCAGCGCAATCGTCTTGGCGCCACGCGGATGAATGCCCCCACCGGTTGAGATCAGCGTGACATTGAAGTCCTCCCAACTCGAGCGCGGCAGGTTGAACATTCGCTCGCGTTCCTTGAAGGACTTGGCCGCGTCCGGATTCGGATCGAGGAAGATATGCCGGTGGTCAAACGCGGCAACCAGGCGAATATGTTCGGATAACAACATGCCGTTACCGAAAACGTCACCAGACATGTCGCCGACGCCGACCACCGTGAAGTCGGTCGTTTGAGTATTGAGGCCAGCCGGTTCACCCTTTCCGACTTCCCGGAAATGACGCTTGACACTTTCCCATGCGCCTTTCGCCGTGATACCCATTTTCTTGTGGTCGTAACCCGCCGAGCCCCCAGAGGCAAATGCATCCGCCAGCCAATGCCCGTACTCGATGCTGATCGCATTCGCATAGTCAGAGAACGTTGCGGTACCTTTGTCGGCGGCCACCACCAAATAAGGATCATCCGCATCGTGGCGAACCACGCCCCGCGGCGGTACGACCTTGCCTTTTACCAGGTTGTCAGTCAGGTCAAGCAATCCACGCAGGAAAGTCTGATAGCAGGCGATACCCTCCTTCATGTACGCCTCGCGATCGGTAGCAGGCGGCGCGGCCTTCAACACAAATCCACCCTTCGACCCCACCGGCACGATGACCGCGTTTTTTACCATCTGCGCTTTCATCAGGCCCAGCACTTCGGTCCGGTAATCTTCGGGGCGGTCTGACCAGCGCAGTCCCCCGCGCGCGACCTTTCCGCCACGAAGGTGTATACCTTCAACCCGCGGCGAGTACACGAAAATCTCAAACAATGGTCGTGGCGCGGGAAGTTCAGGCACCTTTGCCGAGTCCAATTTAAAAGAGACGTAACTCTTCCTTTTCCCTGCAGGGTCAGGTTGGTAGTAATTCGTGCGCACAGTTGCCTGCATGACGGCAAGGATGCGCCGAAGGATGCGGTCTTCGTCGGCATTCGCGACTTTATCCAGCGCATTTTCGATGCCCGTTACGCCAGCTCTGTCGTTGACGGTGCGATTGTTTTCAAGCGCCGGATCGAAGCGCGAATGAAATAGTGAGACCAGCTTGCAGGTGATATCTGCGTGCCTGGCAAGCGTGTTCTCGATGTATTGCTGGCTGAATGTGAAGCCGGTTTGCTTCAAGTACTTCGCATATGCCCGCAGCATGACGATTTCATCGGACGCAAGTCCTGCCGCCAGCGTCAGGCGGTTGAAGCCATCATTCTCGATTTCCCTGGCCCATATGCGCGAAAACGCGTTCTCGAATTTCAGCTTGACGTCATCAAGCTGGAACGCGACATCGACCGGGGACAATTCGAAATCGTGGATATACACGGCAGGTGCGTCATGGCGCTCGATCACATATGAGCGTTCGCCCTCGACGCGCACCCCCATGTTTTCCAGCATCGGCAAGGAACCGGAAAGCGGTACTGGCTTGGCAAGATGATAGAGGCGAAATCCCAAGGCGTGATCCGCGGATTCGCCGGGCTGCCGATAAAGCGTCATTGCGATGGGCTTGTCCGCCGTCATCGACTTGGCCGCGATAAAATCCGCCACCGCTTGGTCGGGACCGGTGTCCTCGGTATAGGCGGCAGGGAAGGGCCGCACAAAATCGCGGCGCGCATCGTTTGCCACGCCTTCGCCTGCAGTCTGGATCAGCCGCTCAAATACGCCATCTTCCCACCGCCGCACGGCAGCCACAACTTGCGCTTCCAGCGCCTTGAGATCAAATGCCGGTTCGGCCGCCGGTGCGGTGCGCACCAGCATATGGATGCGGGCCAGCACCGATTCCGAAAGCTGAACATTGAATTCCGTGCTGGTGCCGTTGAACGCGCGTTTGAGAATTTCCTGGAGCTTAAGGCGTACCTCGGTGTTATAGTTTTCGCGCGGCAGGTAAATCAGGCATGAATAGAAACGGGCAAAAATGTCGCGCCGAACAAACAGCTTGGTCCTGGCGCGCTCGCCTAGCCGCAGCACCCCTGTGGCGGTATCGAACAGCTCATCGTCACCAATCTGGAACAATTCATCGCGCGGCCATTTTTCCAGAATCGAATACAGGTTCTTGCCGTCGTGACTGGAATGCGGAAACCCCGCGCGATCCATGACCCGCTGGATTTTCTGCCGGAGGAGCGGAATCTGTTGCGGATTGGCGTGATAAGTCGCGGAGGTATAGAGGCCGATGAAACGGCGTTCGCCGATCACTTTTCCCTTTTCGTCGAAGCGCTTCACGCCAATGTAATCAAGGTAGCCGGAACGATGCACCGTGGCGCGGGAGTTGGCCTTCGTCAGTGCCAACAACGTCGGTTTACGTGCCAACGCACGCAGCGCCGCGGGTAACTCGTTAAAACTCTGCGAGACGCCGCCGAGCTTTGGTTCGCGCAAGATGCCCAGTCCCGAGTTGGGAACAATCTTGAGAATGTCTGCACCGTCTGTTTCCGCAAGGTCATATTCACGGTAGCCCAGAAAGGTGAAGTGGCTGTCACCTGCCCAGGTCAGGAAAGCCCTGGCTTCATCCAGCTCTTCCAGCGGAACCGACTTTGCCGCGCCGCCCATGGCACCAATGGTTTCAGTTACTTTGCCCAACATCTTCGGCCAGTCCTCGACGACGGCGCGGACATCGCTCAATACCGTGACGAGGCCATCGCCAAGCGCCTTTAATCTAGCCACATCCGTAATGCGCTCAGTCTCGACATGAATCCAGGATTCGAGCTTTTCGCCATCGTGCGCATCATTCAGGCTGCTCAACGCGCCGTGGACATCGCGAGCCACGCTGAACAGCGGATGAATGATGAGATGCGCGGCGATGCCTTGGCGGTTAATCTCCATGGCGATCGAATCGACCAGGAACGGCATATCGTCGTTGACGAATTCGATCACCGTGCAGCCGGCTTCCCAGCCGTGTTCGGCAAGTGTGGGATTGAAGATGCGCATTTTCGGGGCGCCGGACTGGAATGCCTGTCCGAAACCAAAATGGGCGAGTGTGAGCGCGCTCCATGACACCGCATCGCGTGCCAGCAAATCGTCGGCATCCACGCCACTGCAGTACTTGGTTGCAAATGTCTGCGCGTATTCGCGTTGCGCCGCAGGTGCCTTGGCGGCTATTTGTTTGGCAATTTCTGCGAGGAGGGCGATTTTTCTTTTTTCTGCCTGGGTTGGCATGGTTGTTTCCCGACGTTGTTTTGATAGACAAGAATTATATGCCCGTCGGTGGGTGCAGGATTTTCAGCAAGCAATGCCTTAATTGCGCGAAATGCAGATTGCCGTCCCGGCAGGATGCAAAACTCACTCAGGAAATTCAAAAAAAGAACAGCGATATCGCAAAAGTTGGAGGGCGCAACCAAGTCCGCGCGGGGACGACGTGGACCTCGCAAAAGTTGGCGAAACGCCAGCACTGGCGCCGCTTACAGGCCGAAAAGGCCTGGAAAGGCCCGCCAAATGGCGTCTGCGATCCTATTCTCTGTTGGTTAAGCCAGTTTCTTCGGCGGCCATGAATCCCATGCGCGCGCGGAAACACGCTCGCCCCATAACTCGATCTGAATCGGTGTGTCATGGTGTGTTCGTTGTGCCGCCGCGCCACGCGCGTAGCCGAAGCCCACGCAGGCGTTCGCTTTCGGGCTCCAGCCAACCGACGTCAGTTCGCCCACGATCTCATCGTTGATGACAATACCTTCTCCACCCCACGCGTAGATGTCGGGCGAATCGAGCACGACCGTGATGAGTTTCTTTTTCAAGGGTTGCTGCAGCTTTGTGATCAGCGCGGTCTTGCCGATGAATGTGGTGGCCTTGTCGAGTTTCACGGCATAGCTCAAACCGGCCTCGAACGGCGTCTCGTCCGGTCCGAGCTCAGCACTCCAGGCGCGTCGACCGGCTTCGATACGCAGGGCATCGAGCGCGTAGTAGCCCGCGTCCCGCAAATTAATTGCGGGCAACCCCGGTTCCCGCGCGGCGTCCACCAATGCCAGATAAACGTGGCGAGCCATTTCGACGGGTACGTAAAGTTCGAATCCCGGTCCGCCGACATAGCTCATGCGTGCCGCACGTACGCGGGCGAACCCCAAATCAATCTCACGCGTCCACGAGAACTTGAGCCGCTCGGCTGATAGATCGTCGGGACTGACTCTTGCCAGCAAATCGCGCGCCTTGGGGCCCATCAGCGAGAGCACGCACGATTGCGCGCTGACGTCGGTGAGAAAAGCATGCTCATGAGGCTCAATGTGGCGGCTGATCCAGTCCATGTCGCGTGTCGTTTGCGCGGAACCGGTGACGATCAGGAAGCTCTCCCCTGCCAAGCGAATCACGGTAAGGTCGGATTCGAAACCACCGCACTCGTTCAGCATCGCAGTGTAGACCATCTTGTCGACCGGGATGTCGATCTCGTTGGCGCACAATCGCTGCAACACAGTAAGTGCGTCGCGGCCTTGCAGCAGCAATTTGGAGAAAGAGGTCTGGTCGTACACCGCGACGCCATCGCGGGTGGCATGCTGCTCGTCAATGACCCAGTCGAGCCAGCCAGGACGACCCAACCCATGCACGGCAGGGTCCGCATTTGCGGGACGAAAATAGTTGGCGCGTTCCCAGCCGTTTTTGCTGCCGAAGACCGCGCCTTTCGCTGCCAGCAGGTCATATAGCGGCGAGGTGCGCAAGGGCCTCGCGGTCTCCAGTTCCTGTCTCGGCCAGCGCATTGCATAGTGCAGGCCGAGTGTCTCCCCGGTGCGTTGCGAGAGCGCACGCCGGTTGCCGGTGAAGCGGCCGAATCGGCGAATGTCCACGTCCCACAAATCGGATGGTGCCTCGCCCGCGATGATCCACTCCGAAATCAGCCGTCCCGCGCCACCTGAATTGGCGATGCCTGCGGAATTGAAACCGGCGCAGACAAAATAGTTGCGCAGTTCGGGTGCTTCGCCGAGGATGAAATTGCCATCCGGCGTGAAGCTCTCCGGTCCGTTGAGCAACATCTTGATCGGCGCGTTTTCCAGGCAAGGGGTGCGGTGAATGGCATTGTTCATGAGAATTTCGAACTGATCCCAATCTTCATCCAGCAACTGAAACTGGAACGTTGAGGGAATGGGGTCCACCTTCCACGGCTTGGCTTTGGGCTCGAATCCACCCATGACCAGACCGCCGACTTCTTCCTTGTAGTAGATGAAGCCGTCGGGATCGCGCAATACCGGCAGCATCGGGTGCACGCCTGGAATGGCATCGGTGACGATGTAGAAATGCTCGGCAGAATACAACGGTACATTGACCCCCGCCAGCGCGCCGAATTGGCGCGACCATTGCCCCGCGCAATTTACCAGTACGGCACATTTCACATCACCTGCGGCTGTGCGCACGCCGGTGACGCGGCCGTTCTCCGTGAGTACGCCGGTGACCTCGATGTTCTCTCGCATCGTCACGCCACGGTTGCGCGCGCCTTTTGCGAGCGACATCGTGAGATCGGCCGGATTGGCTTTGCCATCGCCCGGTATCCAGATGGCACCCTGCAAATCATCGGTTCGAAGGATCGGAAACAGCTCTCCCGCGCGCGCGGGACTGATGACCTCCACGTCCACGCCAAAGCTTCGCGCCATCGAGGCTTGTTTTCTTAACACCTGCATGCGTTCGGGTGTCCTGGCGACATTGACGCTGCCGCATTGTTTCCAGCCGGTCGCGAGCCCAGTCTCGGCTTCGAGCCGGGAATACAGTTCGATCCCATACTTGCTCATGCTGGTCATGTTGCGATTGGGTCGCATCTGCCCAATCAGTCCCGCCGCGTGCCACGTTGTTCCACAGGTGAGCGTTCCCTGCTCCAGGAGCAAGACATCTTTCTTGCCCATTGTCGCCAAATGGTAAGCGGTCGAGCATCCGGCAATGCCGCCACCGACAATAACAATTTCTGCCTGGTTAGGGAGTTTCATGTTACCTCGTAAAGAGCTTGTCAGGCCAATCGAAGTGCGGCGACCCCGCCGACGATCAGCAGTGTGCCGACACCACGTTGAACACCGAACGATTCTTTCAGGAACCACGCGCCAAGCAGTGCGGCGAACAGGACCGAGACTTCTCGCAATGCTGCGACGACGGCGACCGGGGCCTTGGTCATTGCCCACAGCGCAATGCCGTATGAGCCCAGTGAAGCGATGGTTCCCAGCAATGCCAGCGGCCATCGCTTGCGCATGTAACCCCACGCATCCAACCGATGCTGCGCACTGCGCTGTGACATGACGATGATGAAGTATGGCAGGCCGTCGATCAGGAACAGTGCGGCGACGTATTGCAGCGCGCTGCCGCCACTCGCAACGGCAACGCGTACCCCAAGGCCATCGACAACGGTATATATCGCAATGATGACCGCATTGCTTAAGGCAAATAGAACGGCCGAACGGTGGCTGGATTGCGCCCATGCGTTACGCGACAGACCCACCAGCAAGACACCAGCGCTGATGCCCGCAACGCCTGCCCAGCCGAGGATTGAGATGCGTTCGCCTATGAGCGCGCCACTGCCCATCGCCACCAGTAACGGGGCAAGGCCGCGCATGATCGGATATGTGAGCCCAAGATCACCATGCTTGTAGGCGCCGGCCAATGCAATGTAATAGCCGATATGAATAACGATTGAAGCTGCGAGATAGGGAAGCGACGCAGCAGGCGGCAGGCCCGCAACCAGAAGTAGAGGCAATGCCACCACGGTGCCCATCACGTGAATAAGCGCGGTATCGAGCGACTTGTCCGGGGCAGATTTGATCAGGGCATTCCAGGATGCGTGAAGCAATGCGCCAAACAGGACGACCAGGGTGATGGGTAGCGTCAGGGCCAGTGTCATGTCAATTCCGGTGTCCGTTGCTGCAACGCCTTGTGTGTGGAGTTGATGCCACCTCTAACGCGCTGTGGCCGACGACGTAATCAGGCATCGTTCAGCATGTTGAAGAAAATGCTTGAGTGGCGGCGTCTGGAGGCCGGCTTGCTTGGCGCGGTCGTCCCATTTTCGAAGCTGGACCGCATCGACGGCGCCGGCTTGGGTAATGAAAATGTCACACGCATGCGCCGTATACGTACCGCCCTGCAATTGAAGGCTGCGCTTCGAGTCATCCGAGAGCGCGGCCCAGTAGCCGGGATCTACATTGCAGAGATAGCGCTTGGCATCGACATGAAGCTTGATGGGATCCAGAACGCGATCCGGAAAAAGTCCACGAAGAAACGGCAATGCAAAATACTGGTGCACATCATCAATGCCGCGCAGGGAAGGTGTCTCCCCTTTGTCATTGAGCAAATGCCCCAAGTCATGCAACAGGCAGGCAGTCACCAATTCGTCGTTGGCACCCGCCTGTTCGGCCAGCAACGCCGTCTGTAACGCATGCTGCAACTGGGTAACGGGTTCGCCGCTGTACTGGCTCGCGCCAAGACGCGTGAACAGTTGCTCAATGTCGTTGAGATCAAATGGCATGACTTAGTTATCACTTGTCTTGAGTCTGCTGGCTGCGAGCACGCCGGCGGACTCAAGGATCGGATAAGCGATCGAACAGATCAGCGAATTAATGCGCCGCAACTCGCTGATCAGGTCGATATGCAGTGAACTGGTCTCAATGCTGGACGTCGTATTGTCGGACAGTCGTTCAAGATGGGCACTCGCGTAGCTGCGCTCCAAATCACGAAAACGTGCCTTCTCTTCAAGCAGCTTTTGCGCATCGCGCAGGTTGCCATTCAGGAATACGCCCATTCCCAGCCGCAGGTTGTCGACCAGCCGGGCATGTAGTTCGCAAATTTCTGCCATTCCTGCATCGGACAGATTGCGCTGCGGTTTGATTTTCTTGTCCTCGATATCTATCAGGACGCGTTCAACAATGTCGCCAATCTGCTCCATGTTGATGGTGAACGAGATGATGTCGGTCCAGCGGCGGCTCTCTTTTTCTTCGAGCGCCTCGCGCGAGATTTTGGTCATGTAATATTTGATCGCCGAATACAGTTCGTCGACCGTATCGTCAAGTTTGCGCAGGTCCCCTGCCATCTTCAGGTCGTTGTCCCTGATCACAGGCAGGATGCCGTTGAGCATGGTTTCAACAACATCGGCCTGGTGGAGTGCTTCGCGGGCTGCGCATGAGATTGCCAGCGACGGCGTTGCCAAGGCGACCGGATCGAGATGGCGCGGACGACCGCTCCTACCGGGCTTGTCCGGCGTCGGCCACCAGGCTTCCAGGCGCCGTGCCATGGATTGGGTAAACATCAGGAATCCCATTGCAATCGCCGTATTCAAGGCGAGGTGAAACATGACAACGGCCTGTTGCGGGTGGTTGAAAAGCGCGGGTATCTCGCGAATGAGCAGGCCAATGAAGGGGGCCGCCGCGAGGCATCCCGCGAGCTTGAAGATAAAGTTGCCCAGCGGCACGCGGCGCGATTCAACGGGTGACTTCGCGGTGGTGATCATCGCGAGGAGGCCGCTGCCGAGGTTGGCGCCCAGTACGAGGCCCAGCGCAACATCCAGCGGCACCACGCCCGAGGCGGCAAGTGTCGCCGTCAGTAACACGATGGCCAGGCTGGAATACGCCAACAGTGTGAGCGCCGCGCCCACCGTCATGTCCAGCAGAATATCGCTGGTCAGCGAAGTCAACATCAGTCTGACACTGGCCGACTGCATCAGCGGATGGGTTGCCTGCACGATGAGCTGCAATGCAAGGATGATGAGTCCGATGCCGATCAGGACGCGGCCCACCTGGCCGGTCGTGGTGCCCTGGCGAGAGATAAACAGGACAACACCGGAGAAAATCAGCAATGGTGACAGCCAGGAGAGGTCGAAGGAAAATACCACCGTCATCAGGCTGGTGCCAATGTCCGCGCCGAGCATGATCGCCAGCGCGGACGCCAGCGTGATCACGCCGTTCGCGACGAAGGAGGAGACAATCAGCCCGGTGGCGGTGCTGCTCTGCACGAGCGCGGTAACGCCCAGTCCTGCCGCCGCCGCGCTCATTCGATGGCGAACACTATTTGAAAGTACCCGCCGGAGATTGCCGCCGAGCACGCGCAGAATGCCGGTACGCACAATATGCGTGCCCCAGACGAGAAGCGCGATAGCCGCCAGCAGGTTCAATAAATGCTGCATCAGAAATAATGCTCATTCACCACGGCAGCGAGTAGGTCTTGGTATTGGTGAAGCTCTTCATCGCCTCTTGCACACCTTCCTTGTAGCCCAGGCCTGAATCCTTGATGCCGCCAAATGGTGTGAGCTCGAGACGATAGCCGGGCACCTCGCGCACATTTACCGAGCCGACGTGCAACTCGGCGATGAAGCGCGTAATGTAATCGAGGCGGTTAGTGCAAACTGACGATGAGAGTCCGTACGCTGTTCCATTGGAAATGCGGATGGCTTCATCGATATTCGCAAATCGAATGATCGGCGACACCGGACCGAAAGTCTCCTCTCTAACAATCGTCATCTCCGGGCGCACCTGATCAATGACGGTCGGCGCATACAGCGCTCCCTGTCGCTGATTACCGACCAGCAGCCGTGCGCCTGCCGCGATTGCCTCATTGACCCGAGACTCAAACATGCGCGCGGCCGTTTCATCGATTACCGTACCCATGTCGTTGACGGCATCAAGGGGATCGCCAAATTTCCACGAGCGGGTCTTTTCAACGACCAGATCCGTAAATTGATCGGCAACCTGCTGATGCACCAGCATGCGTTTAATGGCGGTGCAGCGTTGCCCGGAGTTCTTGTACGAACCTTGCACGGCTAACGACGAGGCTTCATCCAGATCGGCATCCTCCATCACGATGATGGGGTCATTGCCGCCCAGCTCCAGCACGATGCGCCGGTAACCGGCCTTGCCCGCGATGTATTTGCCGATGGCAACGCCACCAGTGAAAGTCACCAGGTCCACATGCGCGTTGGTGATAAGCTCATCCGCAATTTCGCGAGGGTCGCCGGTGACCACGGAAAACATTTCCGGCGGCAACCCGGCCTCGTAAAGAATATCAGCCAGCAGCAGGGCAGAGAACGGCACTTTCTCCGACGGCTTCAAGACCATGCGATTGTTGGTGGCAATTGAAGGCACGACCTTATGCGCCACCTGGTTCATCGGGTGATTGAATGGGGTGATGGCGCTGATCACGCCGAGCAAGGGGTCGCGCTGCGTATAGACCCGACGCTTCTTGCCGTGCGGCGTCAGGTCGCAGGAGAATATCTGCCCATCATCCTTCAGTACTTCATTTGCGCCGAAGCCGAGCACATCGGCAACCCGGCCCACCTCATATGTTGAATCCTTCAAGCACAGACCCGATTCAGCGGTAATCACGGCCGCGATTTCGGCGGTTCTGATGCGAACCATGGCCGCCGCGCGATCGAGGATATTGGCGCGGTCGAAGCGTGTAAGGCGCGAGCGATAAGCCGCCGCTGTCGAAAATGCAGCGCGAATCTCGTCAGCAGTCGCCTTGGGTACCGAGCCAATACATTGGCCGGTGTGCGGATTTGAAATGGCGATACTGCGCTCGCTACTGCGATCAACGCCGACAATCTTGCCGGCGATGCGCATGCCCTCGCGCCTGAAGAATTCGCTGTCCATGGTCATTGCGCCGGTTTCGCAAGGTTAAGCGCCAGGTCAAAGGCGTCGAAGTTTCTCCAGCGGCGCGCGGTAACCGGCTTGTCGATGCGACGATTGAGAATCAGTGGAACGCGCTGTTCGGAAACGCCGCCGTGCGATCGTAACGGCACGTCGAGAGCGGATAAATCGTGACGCGCGACTGACGTGCCGATGACGGTCGATCGCTCGGAAACCACCACCAGATCACCAATGCGGTCGGGCGGCAGTTCAAATCGTTCCGCGGCCTCGGCGCGGGAATAGACGCCTTCCATGCCACGTAGTGCGGCAATGCGCCCTTTTAGAGCACCACTGTCGATTGTGGCTGGCAGATAGAGGGTCGCAAACGAGCCCAGAGCCCCGTGGTGAACCACGTACGGATCGGTGATGGGAAGAATGACCCTTGCGACACTTGCACCGAGCCAGTCGTCAAGCACATCCTGCAGGTAGATCACATCAGGCGTTGCATCGAGCCAAGTTTTGGCATTCATGCCATGATCGGCGGTAACCGCAATGACGCATCCGAGCGCGTCCAGTTGCGCGAGGTAACCGTCCATCATTCCATAGAATTGGTCCGCATCGGGCGTCCCTGGCGCGTGCTTGTGCTGTACATAGTCGGTGGTCGACAGATACATCACGTCCGGCCTTTTCGTCTTCATCAGCGCAACACCTGCGGCGAACACGAATTCCGACAATGCCGCGCTATACACACTTGGCACCGGCAACTTGACCAGGCCCAGTACATCGGCGATGCCGTTATTCGCCACGGTGACTTGGTCCGCCTTCTCCGCCGAAAAGCAGATCCCACGCATCTTGTGACCCAGTAACTCGCGCAACTTGTCCTTTGCCGTGACGACAACCACAGCCTTGCCGGCATCCGCAAGCGCCGCCAGCAGGGTCGGCGCCCGCAGCCATTTTGGATCGTTCATCATTACTTCGGTATCGCTGTCGATGTCGTAGAGATAGTTGCCGCAGATGCCGTGAACGGCGGGCGTGACACCGGTCACGATAGACAGGTTGTTGGGATTGGTAAAGCTGGGAATCACACAATCACCGCATAGTGCAGTTCCCGTTGACAGAACACGTTTCATCCACGGCATATGTCCGTGTGCGACGGCCTGTGCAATGTATTCCGGTTCGCAGCCATCAACGCAAACGACAACAGTCGGTTGCTGCGGCAATTGGTACGAGCGGTTGTTAACCTTGAGCACGGGTAGACCTCGTTGTCTTGGATGCGGATTTGGCTTTGGTGGCGGGAAGTGCAGGCGTCTGTGCGACTTGGGTACGGGATCGCTGGCGCAGGTCGTGTTCGATGGTGCGCGCCTTGCTGTCCATGACATGCTCGAACATCGCCCTGCCAGCCGCGTCCGCGTCGCCCGAGGCGATCGCCTTGACGATGAGCCGATGCTCGGCCGCTGAAATTGGCATTAACCAACCATCTTCAAGATTGAGCCGGCGAAACAGCGACAGTTCCTTGATCAGCTTGCGGTAAATCTCCGCCAGTTTGCTGTTGCCGGCCAATTCCACCAAACGATCGTGAAACTTAAGGTTCAGCAGGTGATAGTGATACGCGTCTTTATCTTTGACCGCCTTTTCCATCGCATCGACCATGCCGCGAATTTCTTTCAATTGCGCCGGGGTAATGTTTTCCGCGAGTTTGCGGCCGACCAACTCGTCCATGGCTGCGCGCAGGTCAAAAATCTCGATCGCTTCTTCGACCGGGATATCGCGTACAAAAACACCGCGATTCTTGGTGATGCGTACCAATCCTGCTTCCTCCAGCATGCGAAAAGCTTCGCGCAGGGGGCCCCGCGAAATACCCAGTTTGGCGGCAATGGTCAACTCGGTCAGTTTCTCGCCGGGCGCGAGTTGTCCCGACAGAATCATGCGCTCCAGTTCGCCGTGCACCACGTTGACCAACGAGCTGGTCTGGAGCAGGGTGATAGTGGGATGAGCGGAAGTTGGTGCGGTGTCTGGAATCATTACGATAAATAATAGCCCGATATCCATGGATTGTCTACAGTCGACAAAAAACAGTTGACATCAGAATCGATGAATCGATAGACTCAAAATTACCTCAGCGCGTCCGCACGCATTTCTCGCTGTCGTTTACACTTCCCCTGTTAGCGCACTTGCATGCGTCGTGTCATGGCGGCGTTGTCACGGTGCTGACATGGTTTTGTCGCATAGTCATGAACTTTGGTCCGAACGAAAGGGGTTTTGCATGAAATACGCTTGGATAAAAACCGCATTGGCATCCGTTGTGGGATTGACGTTGGCGTCGGCGGCGTGGGCACAGAAAACACAGTTGCTCGTGTATACCGCGCTTGAAACAGACCAGCTGAAGGCTTACGAGCAAGGCTTCAACAAGGAATATCCGGACATCGAGATCAAGTGGGTTCGCGATTCGACCGGCGTGATCACCGCCAAGTTGCTTGCCGAAAAGGGCAATCCGCAAGCCGATGCCGTGATGGGGGTCGCTGCTTCTAGCCTTGCGTTGCTGGATTCAAATGGCATGTTGGCGCCGTATGCGCCGTCAAATCTTGCTGCGATCACGGCAAAATACCGCGACAAGAAAAATCCTCCCGCCTGGTTTGGCATGGATGTTTGGGGCGCGACCATTTGCTTCAATACCGTTGAAGCGGCGAAGAAAAATCTACCCAAGCCTGAAACCTGGCAGGACCTGACCAAACCAATTTATAAGGGACAGATCGTCATGCCTAATCCTGCTTCATCCGGAACTGGCTTTTTTGACGTGACCGCGTGGCTCACGCTATGGGGCGATGACAATGGAAAGGGCGGCGGCTGGAAGTTCATGGACGGATTGCATGAGAACATCGCGCAATACACGCACTCCGGATCCAAACCATGCACGCTCGCCGGAAGCGGTGAGTACCTGATGGGAATATCTTTTGAGTACCGTGCCAACAGCAACAAAGCCAAAGGCGCGCCAATCGACTTGGTGTTTCCAAAAGAGGGTTTGGGCTGGGACCTGGAATCTTTCGCTATTCACAAGGGAACGAAGAAACTCGATGCGGCTAAAAAGCTGGCGGACTGGGCCTCGAGCAAGAATGCCGCTTTGTTGTATGGCAAGAATTTCGCCATCACAGCTGTGCCTGGCGTCGCGGAGCCGCTGGCAAATGTTCCCAAAGATTATGAATCTCGCCTCGTCAACGTGGATTTCGCATGGGCCGCCAACAATCGCGAGAAAATACTGGCCGAATGGACCAAGCGCTACGACAGCAAATCTGAACCAAAGAAGTAATCAAGATGACGGGTACGGACCGCGCGAAAACAAACGCTGTACCCGCGCTTGAATTGTCCGGCATTCATAAGGACTTTGGCACTTTCCAGGCTTTAAGAAACATCGAACTCACCGTCTATCGCGGTGAGTTCGTTTGTTTTCTGGGGCCGTCGGGATGTGGCAAGACGACGCTGCTGCGCATCATTGCCGGACTGGAAGTACAGACGTCCGGCACGATTCGGCAATCCGGACGTGATATATCGCGGCTGCCGCCGGCGAACCGTGATTACGGTATTGTTTTTCAGTCGTACGCGCTGTTTCCCAATCTGACGATTTTCGATAACGTTGCTTACGGATTGGTCAATCGGCATGTGGCGCGTGCGGATATCGGAACAAGGGTCAATGAACTACTGAAATTGGTTGGACTACCGGGCAGTGGCGGCAAATTTCCGAGCCAATTGTCAGGCGGCCAACAGCAGCGCATTGCGCTGGCACGCGCAATCGCAACGTCACCAGGACTACTGTTGCTGGATGAGCCTTTGTCGGCGCTTGATGCGCTGGAGCGCGTGCGCTTGCGCCAGGAAATCCGCTCGTTGCAGCAGCGCCTCGGCATTACGACGATCATGGTCACGCACGATCAGGAAGAAGCGCTCTCCATGGCCGATCGCATCGTCGTCATGAATCACGGCGTGATAGAACAGGTGGGTTCGCCGATGGAAATCTATCGCGAGCCGGCTTCGTCGTTTGTGGTCGATTTTGTCGGCAAAGCGAATGTGCTGGAAGGCATGATTACGGCCCCCGGTAAACTCAAGCTGGGCGGCCATGTACTCGACTGCACACAATGTATCGACGTCGGCCGCGCGGTTCGCACTTATCTGCGCCCGGAAGATATCGTTGCGCGCCCCATCGAGCAAGGGGATCCCAACGTGATTGACGCGTCGATCGACAAAGTGGAGTTCCTCGGTTCGTACTGCCTTGTTCGTGTCTCCACGATTGCCTTTCCCATGGCGCTCACGGTCTACCTGTCGCTTAATTTTCTGGCGGAGCATGGACTTGAGGCCGGCAGCCAGCTCAAACTCAAGATCCTGACCGAACGCTTGCGCATGTTTGGAGCATAGATTGTCCGCGGTCAACCAGTCATATGCCGTCAACGCCATGCCCGTCACACAACGTGTGCACTGGACGGATCGTATCGGACATGCGGTACTGCTGTTGATCGCGCTCGTGCTGCTGGTGTTCTTGGCAGCGCCGCTGGCGGCGATCCTGATGCAGAGCGTTGAAGGCAAGGATGGCGCATTCGTCGGCCTGGAAAATTTTGTTTCCTACATGCAGACGCCGGCGCTGAAACAATCGCTTTGGAACAGCATATGGGTGTCCTGCGTGGTCACGCTGGTAGCGGTGCCATTTGCTTTCCTGTTTGCTTATGCGCTTACGCGAAGCTGCATGCCGTTCAAGGGCCTGTTCCGCACCATAACGCTGACACCATTATTGGCGCCATCGCTGCTTTCCGCCATATCCTTCACGTACTGGTTCGGGAACCAAGGGATGCTCAAAGACGCCATGAAGGCCGTTGGCATCGCATCGATTTACGGTGCACCGGGAATTGTCCTGTCGGAAATCTTTAGTGTGTTCCCGCATGCGCTGATGATACTTGTCACAGCGCTTTCATTGGCGGATGCACGCCTTTACGAGGCCGCCGACGCGATGGGCACAACTGCTTCGCGAAAATTTTTTACCATCACTTTGCCAGGCGCCAAGTACGGCTTGATCAGCGCGGCCATGGTGACCTTTACGCTGGTCATGACCGACTTCGGCATTCCCAAGGTGATCGGCGGAAATTTCAACGTGCTCGCCACCGATATTTTCAAGTTGGTGATTGGACAACAGGATTTTCAGAAAGGCGCTGTCGTCGGCCTGATCCTGCTGGCGCCGGCGTTGCTGACTTTCTTCGTCGATCGCGTCGTGCAGCGTAAGCAGACATCCATGCTGACGGCGCGTGCGGTGCCGTTTTCGCCGACGCCGAGCCGCGGGTTTGACATTGCCATGACGCTTTACTGCGCACTTGTCGGCGCATGGATGTTTTCGGTGCTGGGAATGGCGATCTTTGCATCGTTCGTAAAATTCTGGCCGTATGATCTTTCCATGAGCCTGCGACATTACGTATTCGGCTTGGTCGATGGTGAGGTTGGCATGGCTTTCCTCAATAGCCTCAAACTAGCCAGTGGGACGGCGGTAATCGGCACGGCGATCGTATTTGTTGGTGCCTACCTCATCGAGAAAACCCGCGGCTTGCAGGCGATGCGTCCGATCGTCCAGTTACTGGCGCTGATGCCGATGGCCGTACCGGGGCTGGTGCTTGGCCTCGGATATATTTTCTTCTTCAATAGCGCAGAAAACCCTTTAGACAACCTGTACCACACGCTTACCTTGCTGGTGATGTGCACAATCGTCCATTTCTACACCACGGGACACCTCACTGCCGTGACGGCATTGAAATCGCTCGACGCCGAATTTGAAGCCGTATCGGCGTCGCTCAAGGTGCCGTTTTACAAGACATTCTGGCGGGTCACGTTACCAATTTGCACGCCGGCGCTGCTGGATATTGCCCGGTATTTCTTCATCAATGCCATGACCACGATTTCTGCCGTGGTGTTCCTCTATTCACCCGACACCAAGGTTGCGGCCATCGCAATTCTCAACCTCGACGAGTCAGGTGATATTGGTGCCGCGGCTGCGATGGCTGTGCTTATTGCCGCTGCGTCAACCACCGCCACGCTGTTGTTCATGGCATTTGGCTGGCTGGTGAATCGGCATACGCAGGCTTGGCGGCGACCCGCGTCAACGTAAAAATTACTGTGTCGAAAGAACAGGAAGAAAGGGAAGTTGTCATGGATCGCGATCGAATACTCCTCACGCCGGGGCCGCTCACCACGAGCCTGCGAACCAAACTTGCGATGCTTCGCGACTGGGGTTCCTGGGATGCCGAATTCAACGCCATCACGGCACGCATTCGCCGGCAACTACTGGAAATCATTCACGGTAGTGAATCACACGTTGTGGTGCCATTACAAGGTAGCGGCACATTCTCGGTCGAGGCGGCGGTCGCCACGCTGGTGCCGCGCCATGGTCACGTGCTGGTGCTTGACAACGGTGCCTACTGCAAACGTTTCGGGAAACTCTCCACGCTGATGGGGCGCCGCACCACAATCCTCGAGCGCGCCGAGGACGAACCGGTATCTGCGGAAGAACTCGACGCCCGATTGCAGAAGGACCCGTCGATCACCCATGTCGGTTTGATCCACTGCGAAACCGGTACCGGTGTGCTTAATCCGTTGCAGGCCGTCAGTGATGTGTGCAAGCATCACGGCAAAGGATTGATCATCGATGCCATGAGTTCATTCGCGGCCATCGACATTGACGCCAGGAAAGTGCAATTCGACGCCTTGATTGCTGCCAGCGGCAAATGCCTGGAAGGTGTCCCAGGCATGGGTTTTGTATTCATTCGCAAGGCAGTTTTGGAAGCGTGTGCGGGAAACTCGCATTCGCTGGCCATGGACCTCTTCGACCAGCATGCGTACATGGAAAAGACCACGCAATGGCGTTTTACGCCGCCGACTCATGTGGTAGCTGCCCTCGCCGAGGCGCTCGCCCAGTTCGAGGAAGAGGGCGGACAGCCGGCGCGCCTGGGGCGCTACACCGATAACTATCAGACACTGGTGACGGGCATGGGAGCGCTAGGTTTCAAGCCTTTCCTGCGCGCAGAAATTCAGGCACCGATCATTGTCACTTTTCACGCGCCAGCCGATCCTGCGGCTATCAGTTCAAGAAGTTTTATGAGGCCGCCAAGGACCGGGGATTCATTCTCTATCCGGGCAAGCTTACCAAGCTTGAAACATTTCGTGTCGGTTGCATCGGCGCAATTGGTCGAAATGAAATTCAGCAAGCGGTCAATGCGGTGGCAGATTCATTGCGGGCGATGGGGATTGCAGATGGCCAGCCGGGCTGACCGCTCGCGTTTCAACAAGCAAAGCATTCCGGAGCGATTGTTGCCGGAGCAAAAAATCAGGAGAAGTCATGGCCACAAAAAGTAAGTCGCATCCCGCACTTGACGCGATCCACAAGTCTGGCGCGACGAAGGTGAAGGTCGCCGTATCGGACATTGATGGCATCCTGCGCGGCAAATACCTGCACAAGGACAAGTTCTTTGGCGCTGCGGAGAGCGGCTTCGGTTTTTGCGATGTCGTGCTGGGCTGGGATTCTAGCGACAACTGTTACGACAATGCAAAGCTGACGGGTTGGCAACACGGGTTTCCGGACGTCAATGCGAAACTCGATCTCGACACGCACCGTCAAGTGCCTTGGGACGGCGGCGTCGATTTTTTTCTGGGTGAATTCGTGAAAGCGGACGGCAGCCCTTATCCCGCGTGTCCACGGCAAGTCTTGAGAAAAGTGCTGAAGCACGCGGAGAAACTTGGCGTGCAACCCATGTGCGGCCTCGAGTTCGAGTGGTTCAATTTTGCCGAGACGCCGCAGACATGGGCGGCCAAAAAGGGTGTTGGCCCGGAACCCATTACTCCCGGCATGTTCGGCTATTCGCTGCTGCGCATGAATCACAGCCAGGAATATTTCAATGCGCTGATGGATGAAATGCTGGCGTTCCGCGTACCGATTGAAGGCTTGCATACGGAGACCGGTCCCGGCGTTTTCGAGGTGGCCATCATGTTCAGCGAGGCGCTGGAAGCCGCCGACCGCGCCATCCTCTTCAAGACCGGCGCGAAAGAAATCGGCGCGAGTTTCGGCATCATGCCGAGCTTTATGGCCAAGTGGAGTGCGCAGTATCCCGGTTGCAGCGGGCACATTCACCAGAGCCTGTCTGACGGCAAAAAGAACCTGTTTTACGACGCGAAGAACGACCGTTCCATGAGTAAGCTATTTGAAAGCTATCTTGCCGGGCAGGTCGCCTGTCTGATGGAATTTGCCCCGATGTTCTGGCCAACCATCAACAGCTACAAGCGGCTGGTGGACGGCTTCTGGGCGCCAGTCAAGCCGACGTGGGGACTGGACAATCGTACCGCGAGCTTCCGCGTCATCGCCGGCAGCCCCAAGGCCACGCGCCTCGAAACACGTTGTCCGGGTGCTGACATCAATCCCTATCTGGCCGTCGCCGCGGTTATTGCCGCCGGGCTGCATGGCGTTGAGAAGGGCCTGAAGTTGACGACACCTCCGATCACGGGCACTAATCAGGGAGCTGAGAATATTCCGCGTGCGCCACGCACGCTGATTGAGGCAACTCGCAATTTCCAGAAATCCGCTATTGCCCGCGACTGGCTGGGGGATGATTTCGTCGATCACTTTGCCGCCACCCGCGAATGGGAATGGCGCCAATGGCTGGATTGCGTGACCGATTGGGAACTGAAACGCTACTTCGAGATCATCTGATGACTATCACCAAATTTTCCTTCCCCACCACCATTCACTTCGGTCCTGGTGCCCGCAAGCTGGTCGGCGAGCATTTGAGCAGCATGGGCTTGATGCGGCCGCTGATCGTGACCGACAAAGGGCTGGCGGCTTTGCCACTGATCGCGGAAATGCCGGCCGCGTTGAAAGCCGACGGATTGTCCCCTGCCGTATATGCCGGTATCTGGGGCAATCCCACCGGCAGCCAGGCAATGAACGGTGCTGCTGCATACAAGACCCACAATGCTGATTGTGTTGTCGGTATAGGGGGAGGGGCCGCACTGGACGTAGCCAAGGTCGTCGGCCTCATGGCGACCCACCCTGGCGACGTGATGGAGTATGTCTGGGATCATTCGCAGGTGCGCGATATCAATCGACCGTTACCGTACTTCATCGCTTTGCCCACGACTTCCGGTACCGGCAGTGAAGTTGGCCGTAGCAGTGTCATCAGCGAAGAAGACACTCATGTCAAACGCGTCATTTTCTCACCGCAGATTCTGGCGAAAGCTGTGTTCGCCGACCCGGAACTTACGCTCGGCCTGCCCGCGCATGTCACGGCGGCGACGGGCATGGATGCGCTCACCCATAACGTAGAGAGTTACCTTTCCCCTGCGTACCATCCGCTGTGCGACGGCATTGCACTCGAAGGTACGCGCATTGCAGCGCGTGCGCTGGTGACCGCCGTTCGCGAACCCGGCAATGTTGATGCGCGTGCCGACATGATGATGAGTTCCATGATGGGGGCCATCGCATTCCAGAAAGATCTGGGTGCCGTGCATTCCTGCGCGCACGCACTGGGGACCGTGTGCGATTTACATCACGGCCTTGCCAACGCGCTCATGATCGATACGGTAATGGCGTGGAATTTTGAGGCGGTGCCGGCAAAGTTTGACGAACTTGCACATGCTGCAGGCGTCGAAGGGGGTGGCGCTGCATTTGTGCCGTGGCTCAAAAGCCTCAAGCAACAAGTCGGCATCGCGTCGAACTTGTCCGCGGCGGGTGTCACAGCCGAACACATGCCGCGTTTGGTGAAAATTGCTACGAGCGATATTTGCCATCAAACCAATCCGCGGCCGTGTACGTCCGCCGATTTTGAACGACTCTTCACGCAAGCTCTCTGAGCAAGACTGGACTTATGAACAAACTGAGCATTTTCAATCCCGCGACGGGTGCGCTAATTGTTGACGTCGACGCCGATGACGCCGCCAGCGTGGCGGAAAAAGCGGCGCAAGCGCGCGCCGCGCAACCGCGCTGGGCGTCTACGCCGCTCGCGGAACGCAAGGCCTGCATCGTGCACTTCCGCGCGTTGCTTTTGGAGCGCATTGATTCACTCGCACACACCCTGAGTTCGGAAGTCGGCAAGCCGATCAAGCAATCCCGCAACGAGATTAACGGCCTCTTGGGCCGTATCGACTTCTTTCTCTCAGAAATGGAATCTGCGATCAGCCCTGAAACGGTGATGAGCGATAGCGGCATGACGGAGCGTATCACCCATGAACCGCTTGGCGTGATCGGCAATATTTCCGCCTGGAATTACCCCTATTTTGTCGGCGGGAACGTATTCATTCCGGCCTTGCTCACCGGGAACGCTGTTTTGTACAAGCCCTCTGAATTCGCCACGCTTACGGGCTGGCATATTGCGCGGCTTTTGCATGAGGCCGGGATTCCCAAAGACGTCTTCATTCCCCTGATCGGCTCAGGCGAGGTTGGCGCCGCATTGCTCGACCAGAAGCTGGATGGTGTTTACTTCACCGGCTCCTACGCAACCGGCATGAAGATCGCAACGATTGTTGGCCCGCGCATGATTCGTTTGCAATTGGAACTGGGCGGCAAGGATCCGACATACGTCCGTGCTGACGCCGATGTAAAGAACGCCGCCGAATCGCTGGCCGACGGCGCGATGTACAACACCGGGCAAAGCTGTTGTTCGGTTGAACGCATCTATGTGCACCAGAGCATCTATGACGCGTTCGTCGATGCGTTCGTTTCGACCGTGCGGGGATTCAAGTCCGGCGACCCGATGGATGACGCAACCTACATTGGCGCCATCACCCGCGCTCCCCAGCTCGATGTCCTTGAACACCAGGTTGCGGACGCCGTGAGCAAGGGCGCTCGCTTGCTGCTGGGGGGGCACCGTATTCACCAGCCCGGCAACTGGTTTGAACCAACCGTGTTGGCGGATGTAAATCACGACATGGAACTGATGCGCGAAGAGAGTTTCGGTCCCGTCATCGGCATTCAAAGTGTCGCCGATGACGACGAAGCCGTTAGTCTCATGAACGATACCCGCTACGGCCTCACGGCAGGCGTGTACACCCGAGATGTCAAAACCGCCGAAGCCTTGCTTGCACGCGTGAATGCCGGTTCGGTCTACTGGAACTGCTGCGACCGCGTCAGTCCGCGCCTGCCATGGTCGGGGCGCGGCGACTCGGGAATCGGACTTACGCTATCCACCTACGGCATTCAGGCGTTTACGCGGCCAAAGGCCTGGCATCTACGTCAGCCATGACCGCAGTCGGAAACAGGCGGCTCGCACTTTTCGATCTCGACAACACCCTGCTGACGGGCGACACCGACGCGCTGTGGTGTAACTATCTGATCGAGCAGGGCCGGCTCGATGCGGCAACGTTTTCGGCCGCCAACGCCGATATGGAACATCGTTATCGTGCAGGTCAGGCCAGCGCGCAGGATTTCTGCGCGTTTTACGTCTCGCTGCTGAAAGGCATCGCGCGCCACGAAGGTGAAATACTCCGTCGCCGGTTTTTCGATGCATCCATCCGGCCGCGCATCCCGGATGATGCACGCGCCATCGTTGAAAACCATCGGGCACTGGGTGACGTGCTGATTCTTACCACCGCCACCAATCGTTTTACGACTGAACTCACGGCGCGCGACCTCGGCATTGAGAATCTGATCGCAATCGAAGTGGAGACGGTTGATGACATCTTCACAGGAAACTCCGTCGGCGTACTCAATATGCGCGAGGGAAAAGTGACCCGGCTGGCGCAATGGCTTGACGCAAGGGGCTGGTCGCAATCGCTCATCAAGGCAGCGACCTTCTACAGCGATTCGATTAACGACTTGCCGCTGCTGTCGGCAGTGGCAAACCCGGTTGCTGTGGACCCGGATCTGAAGCTAGCGCAAGAAGTAAAGGCGCGGGGTTGGCCGACGTTGCAGCTTCGCAGGGAAAAGTGAAAGTCTAGCACTGGCGCGGCGTTCCAGGCGTTTTGCCGCCAAACGGCAAGCTGGATGCGGACTTTGCCATTTCGCACATCATTACACAGTGGGGCAGACTGCAAGAACGACAAAGCCCGCACGACGCGGGCTTTGCGCTTGCTGGTCTCGCGGCGGATCAGGCCGCGATAGCTTGTTTCAGCTTCAGTTCCGAGCACGCCTTCTGGATACGCCGGCATGCTTCTTCGAGCAACTCCGTCGATGCCGCATACGACACCCGAAAATGCGGTGAAAGCCCGAACGCGGCACCATGAACGACCGCGATGCCCTGTGAATCCAGCAGGTAGTTGATCACGTCTTCATCGTTCTTGATGACTGAGCCTGATGGTGTCGTTGCACCGATCAGCCCGGCACAACTCGGGTACACATAGAACGCGCCTTCGGGAGTGTGGCAATTGAGACCGGGCGCCTGGTTGAGCATGCGCACAACGAGGTCACGGCGCTGCTTGAAAACGGCGTTATTTTTCGGGATGAAATCCTGGGTACCATTCAGCGCCTCCACGGCGGCCGCCTGGCCAATGGAGGAGGGATTGGATGTCGACTGCGATTGCACGTCGCCCATCGCCTTGATCAGATGCTCGGGACCACCCGCGTAGCCAATGCGCCATCCGGTCATGGAATAAGCTTTTGACACGCCATTCATGGTCAGCGTGCGGTCGTAAAGCGACGGCTCAACCTGCAATGGGGTAAAAAACTTGAAATCGTCGTACACCAGATGCTCGTACATGTCATCGGTGAGCAGCCAGACGTGCGGATGGCGCACCAGTACATCGGTGATGGCTTTCAGTTCCGCGTAGGTGTAGGCGGCGCCGGAAGGATTGGACGGCGAATTCAGCAGCAGCCATTTGGTTTTTGGCGTGATGGCCTTTTCCAGATCGGCGGGATTCAGCTTGAAGCCGGTTTCCTGCGTACAAGGCACGATCACCGGCTCACCCTCGGCCAGCAGCACCATTTCCGGATACGACACCCAGTAAGGCGCCGGAATGATCACCTCATCGCCGATGCAAAGCGTAGCCATGAAAGCGTTGTACAGGACCTGCTTGCCACCCGTACCGACCGTGATTTGCTTGGTCGTATAGGTGAGTCCATTCTCGCGTTTGAACTTGGCAACAATGGCTTCCTTCAACTTGGGCGTGCCGTCGACGGCAGTGTATTTGGTGTCGCCGGCCCGGATCGCATTGATGGCGGCTTCCTTGATGTTGTCCGGCGTATCGAAATCCGGTTCACCAAAGGAAAGGGCGATGACGCTCCTGCCTTTCGCCTTCATTGCGGCGGCTTTGGCGGAAATGGCGATGGTCGCGGAGGGTTTGACGCGTGAGAGGCGGTCGGCGAGGAAAGGCATGTCAGTGTCCCAAAGTTCAACCGCAATTATTGCGGTGCACCATGATTATACGACGACTCGAAACGCCGTGAATGGCAAGGGGAACGATACCCCTGTGTGGCATAATTCCCCCTTGTAAATCTCAGAAATAACATGCGCATTCTTCTCTCTAACGACGACGGCTATTTTGCCCCCGGGCTGGTCGCGCTGCATCAGGCTCTTTCCCCATTTGCCGATATCACCGTGGTTGCACCGGAACGCGACAAAAGCGGGGCCTCCAATTCACTGACGCTTGATCGGCCACTCAGTATCCGCAAGGCGCCCAACGGCTTCTTTTTCGTCAACGGCACGCCCACCGACTGTGTGCACATGGCGGTTACCGGCATGCTTGATTTCACGCCGGACATGGTGGTATCCGGTATCAATTCCGGCTCAAACATGGGCGATGACACGATTTATTCCGGGACCGTGGCGGCGGCGACCGAGGGTTTCCTGCTGGGTGTGCCGTCAATTGCCATCTCGCTTGCGGGTCATGAAGCGAAGCACTATGAAACGGCGGCGCGCATTGCGGCGGAATTGGTGCAGCGTCACAACCGCGTGGCGCTGAAGCCACCGGTACTGCTGAACGTGAATGTTCCGGATGTGCCTTACGAACAACTGGCCGGTTACGAGATTACACGCCTTGGCAAACGTCACAAGGCCGAGCCAGTCGTAAAAACCACCAACCCGCGTGGCGATATCGTTTACTGGATCGGCGCTGCCGGCGCGGTCGCCGATGCCGGGCCGGGAACCGATTTCCACGCGACCGCGAGCAAGCGCGTCTCCGTCACGCCCTTGCAGATGGACCTCACCAACTACCAGCAAATGAAATATGCCGCGGAGTGGGTTATCGCATGAGCGGTCCGGTATCTAGCACGACCGGCAGGTTTCAGGGCTCAGGCATGACGTCCGATCGCACGCGTGTACGCATGATTGAGGCGTTGCGCAAAGGCGGCGTCAAAAATGAACGGGTGCTGAATGTGATGGCGGAAGTGCCGCGTCACGTATTCATCGAAGAAGCCTTGCAGGAGCGCGCCTACGAAGTCGACAAGGCCTTGCCGATCGGACACGGACAAACAATCTCGACGCCAGAGATTGTCGCGATCATGACCGAGCTATTGTGCGAGAACGGCACCCCGAAAAAAGTGCTGGAAATCGGCACCGGCTGCGGCTACCAGACCGCCGTTCTCGGCAAGCTCGCCAAAGAGGTGTACACCGTTGAACGCATTGCGCCGTTGATGGACAAAGCCAGACGGACCTTGCGCGACTTGCGTTACTTCAATGTCATCTTCAAGCATGCGGACGGCCATTTTGGCTACCCCGATGGCGGCCCGTACGATGGCATCCTGATGACGGCAGCTGCCGGCTACGTGCCCGATGAATTGAAGCAACAAATGGCGGTGGGTGCGCGCATGGTATTGCCGGTGGGACGCGACGGCGAATTGCAGAAGCTCTATGTCATCGACCGGACGGCAGAAGGTTTCACCGAAAAAATTGTGCACGATGTCAGGTTCGTTCCGCTGGTTCCGGGCATCGTATGAAAGAGGGTTCCATGGTTATCGTTGAAAAAATTGTTCGCCATGCAGGCATGTCGATCCTCATTGCGATGCTCGCCGCCTGCGCGGCGAACCGTCCCGCACCGGTCAGCGACGCGCGCCCTTCACCCGCGCCGGGATCAACGCTTTCCGCCGGCGCACCGACCGGGGCGAGCACGCTTGTCGCGGTGAAGCCGAGCGATGGCGAAAGAGTCCACGTCATCCAGAAGGGCGAAACGATGATCAGCATCGCGTTGCAGAACGGACTGGATTATCGCGAACTGGCGGCGTGGAACAACATTGAAAACCCCAACGTGATCAAGCTGGGCGAATCGTTGCGTCTCACCGCGCCAGGCGCGCCGGTGATCGTTGCGGGTTCCGCGCCTCAGCCAAAACCTGGCGAGCCGGTGGCGACCCCACTGATTCTCACGCCGATGCCGATGGCAGCGACGTCATTGAACACCGACAAGCTAAAGTCTGAGCCCAAGGCGACCAAGTTGCCTTACAGCGACGCGGCCTACGCAGGCCTTACGGCAGAAGCAGCCGTTACCGTGGCAGGCGTGCCGAACGGATCGGCGAGTGTTGCAACGAGTGCTGCAGCGAGTACTGCGGCGAGTACTGCAGCAATTGCTCCTGTGCCCGTCGCAAGCACCCCAGGCACCACCGCCCCGGTGACTGTCGCCGCCAATGATGACGTGGACTGGGCGTGGCCGATCCAGCCGCAGCCCAAAGGAAAAATCATCGCCAATTTCACCGACGCCAACAAAGGCATAGATATCAGCGGCGCGAAGGGTTCGCCCATCGTCGCATCGGCCGCGGGAAAGGTCGTCTACAGCGGCGCCGGGCTGCGCGGCTACGGGCGCCTCGTCATCATCAAGCACAACAATACGTGGCTATCGGCTTACGCGCACAACGAAAAAATCCTGGTGGCGGAAAGCCAGAGCGTCAAGAAAGGCGAAAAGATCGCCGAGATGGGCAATTCCGATGCCGATCAGGTGAAGCTGCACTTCGAGATTCGCAAGCAGGGGAAACCGGTGGATCCGGCGAAGTTGTTGCCGAACTGATATTGCGATGCGCGAGGCGACTTCGGTGATTCGCAATATCGCCTCGCTGGTACTTTTCGGATTTGTTTTGGCGGTCTGTGCGTCGGCGATTGCGCAGGCACCGGTAGTGATGTGGAAGACTGCCCCAGCGGCTACGGAACTTGGTGGACGTAGTCTAAAAAATTACTTTCCGGAGCAGAACCTGCCCTACGGAAGAGTATTTCATTTGGACGCGAATGGAAACTCGTATGTCGCGGGATCAACCACCATCGCGGGCAATCCAAATCCCAACTTCATTACCATCAAATATGACGCCGGTGGCAACGAAATCTGGCGCAACGTTTCTGACGGCTATTTTGATGATCGAGTCACTGCATTGTCAGTTGATGGCGCAGGCAACGTTTACGTGCTGGGTGTTCAGGGCTATACACTCCAGAGTCTTCAACGCCTCTTGTTGATCAAGTATGCACTGGATGGAATCGAGTTCTGGCGAGCCACGTCATCGCTTAGCGACAATACGCTCGCGCTGGCGCTGGATGTTGTGGGAAATGCGTATGTAAGCGGTACCCGGCCTCAGGGTAGCCAAATTACGTTCAAGTTTTCTGCGGTTACCGGTGAAATGTTGTGGAACAAAGAAATTGCGAGCGGTGCGGTCAATCAGCCGAAAACTCTTGCCGTGGATGCGGCGGGAAATTGTTTCGTCGTGGCAAATACCGGGCCAAGCTTGGGCAATTACAACTACGTAACAGTGAAATACAACACCGATGGCACCCAACAGTGGAGATCACCACTCTCGCCAATTGCTGGGGTGAGCGGTAATCAGGCCTATGCACTCGACGTAGATGCGAACGGCATCGTTTATGTTGCAGGAATGACTTATGTCGCGTCTGCCCCACCGAGCGCGACAGATGTTACTGACTTTCTTGTTGTCAAATATGGCGCGAACGGAGGGGAGCTCTGGCGCAGATCCTTGAATACTCCCGTTGAATATTGGAACAGTGCCCGCGCGATCGCGCGGGATAACGTGGGAAATATTGTTGTTTCCGGGTTTCGCCACAATATTCCAATCGGTGACGTGGATTTCATTACCGCAAAGTTTGATCCAGCGGGCAATCTATTGTGGCAGGTAATCACCAGCGAGCCGGGCTATACGTTGGAGTTTTGGCCTGTGATTGCGACCGATCAAAACCAGAATATCTACATCACTGGGAACACCGAGAACGTTGGTGCCGGTGTCAGCACACCAACCTACCGCGGGGTGACATTCAAGTACAGTCCGAATGGTGTTGAACAGTGGCGAATGTTGATCGAGAATCAGACGAGCCTACAGATTAATACAAGCCATGGGATCGCGCTGGATGCAGCACGAAATGCCTATGTTGTCGGCAACAGTTCGAACCGTGATGGCTCGCAGAGCATGATGACAGTCACAAAATACTCGCAGAATGGCGCTACCGTCCCCAATTCACCAGTAATCACATCCGCAACGGTGGGCATTGGCTCTGTGCAGATCCAGTTCACGCCGCCGGTCTCGAGCGGTGGCTCACCCATTCTTCAATACCTTGCCCGCTGCGGCACGACAAACGCAGTTATCGGTCCGGCTTCACCCTTGACCGTGCCCGGACTCTTGGTCGGCGTAACTTACTCCTGCACTGTCGTGGCCATGAATGCCCTCGGCAACAGTGCAGCGTCGTCACCGGTATCCGTGAAGTGGATCGTGGCGCCATCGGCACCTTCGAATGTCACGGCCATCGCTGGAGACGCGCAGGCGCATATTGGCTTTTCGGCGCCGTCATCAGATGGCGGTTCACCGATTGTGACTTACACCGTGAGCTGCAATCCCGGTTCAATCAGCGGCTCGGGCTATCTGACTCCGATAACAATTAGCGGACTTGCAAACGATCAATCGTATGCGTGCAGCGTCGTTGGCAGCAACGCCTTTGGCGACGGCCCTGCCTCCGACGCGGTGAACGTCACTCCCGCGGCGGCGGCACCCATGAACTTGATTGCCGCGGAATCGAGGAAAACGCACGGCCCGGCAGGTGCCTATGGAATTCCGCTGCTCATTTCGCCACTGACCACCGACCCCATTACGGTGGAACCGCGCCGTGCCGGTGCAAGCCACGAAATCGTGTTTCGCTTCAGCCGGCTGGTTGCAGCTCCTGGTTCTGTGTCGGCGCTGGATGGAAACGGGGCAGCGGTGCAGGCGATGATTGCCGGCTATTCGGGCAACGATTTGCGTGTCGCACTCGCAGGTTTCGCCGACAATTCCCGGGTCTCGATATCGCTGACGGGGATTAACGACTCGTTCAGCACGTCAGCGTCGATCGGATTTCTTGCCGGCGATATCAATAATTCGTACGCGGTTAACGCCAGCGACATCAGCGCGGTGAAAGCGAATATCGGCAAGCCCTTGACACCCGCGAACTTCGTGTTCGATCTGGACGCATCGGGCGCGATTGACTCAGCGGATGTCTCGATCGCTAAAGCGCGATCAGGCTTGACAATTAGATAGCAAACACAAGTACTGGCGCGCCTTTCCGGACCTTTCTGCCCGGAATGCCGCGCCAGCGCTTGACTTTCGCTGTGTTACGCAGCCAGAAGGGCAATCTCTCCCTCAGTCATCCTGACCAACTGCCACTCGGGCATGATCGTCGCCCCGAGCGATTGGTAGAACTGGATCGATGGTTCATTCCAGTCCAACACCCGCCATTCGAAGCGACCGCAATTGCGCGCTTTCGCAAGACCCGCGAGGTGCTTCAAGAGCGCTTTGCCGTAGCCTTTGCCGCGTGCGGCGGGAATGACGAACAGGTCCTCCAGATACAAGCCGGGCTGGCAGAGGAAGGTGGAAAAAGTCGTGAAGTACAGTGCGAATCCAATGGGCTGGCCATCTTCCTCGGCGATCACGCATTCGCAGGAAGGCCTTGTACCAAATAGGGCCTCGTGCATCATCGCTGCGCTGCCGGTGATCATGTCCTCCAGTTTTTCATAGATGGCCAGCTGCCGGATGAGGTCCATGATCACGGCAACATCGTTCGGCGTCGCGGGGCGAATGCGGAAATTACCGATGGGTTTCAAAATATGTTTTTCCATTCGCGTATGACGGCAAATATTTCGTTGTCGCTCCTGAGTGCGTGGCCGGCACGTTTCCCGGCGGTGGCGATTACCGCGCCGGCATCCCAGCGCAGGAAAGGGTTGGTGGCAAGTTCGAGCGCGATGGTGGACGGCACGGTCGGTTCATTACGATGGCGCTTCGCCGCGCAAAATGCCTTGCGCAATTTCAGGTCGGCATTGTCAGGTTCAACCGCTTCGGCGAACTTGATGTTCGCCATCGTGTACTCGTGCGCGCAGTAAACTTTGGTGTGCCCCGGCAGGCGCTTCAGTTTCGATAGCGAATCGGTCATCTGCGCGGCCGTGCCTTCGAACAGTCGCCCACAGCCGCATGCAAACAGCGTATCGCCACAGAACAGCAGATCGTGCCCCACGTAGGCAATGTGTCCCGCGGTGTGGCCGGGCACGTCAAGTACCTCAAACTTCATCGCCAATTCGGGCAGCGAAATGCAATCGCCTTCACGCAGCGCGTGCGTACGCGCCGGGATGCGCTCGTTCGCCGGACCAAAGACCGGAATCGATCCGCGCAACTTTAACTCGTCGAGAATAGCGTCGACGCCGCCCACGTGGTCCGCATGATGATGTGTGCAGAGAATTGCGGTGAGCGTGAGTTGGCTGGCGGCCAGATAGTCGAGAACCGGTTGTGCATCGCCGGGATCAACGACCGCGGCGTGGTGCCCATCGTGGATGACCCACAGGTAGTTGTCGGAAAAGGCGGGGACCGGGTGGATGTGAATCACGGATATTCGATTAAAATAAAAACATGGTTCATTCAAGCGCAACGTTGAGTTTACACGAGTGGTTTCTTTCTCCGCTTGGCGAGTATCTGCTGGCGCGCGAACGCGCCTGGCTGGATGAAGTGGTACCGGACATATTCGGATACCATGCCATACAACTTGGCCTGCCACAGTTCGATCTGTTGCGAGAATCGCGAATTGCCCATCGCGTTACGGTGAATCCGGATGGCAATGCGGACATCCTGGCGCAGTGGTACGAGCTGCCGTTTGACACGCAGAGTGTGGACCTGTGCCTGCTGCCGCACGTATTGGAATTCACGCAAAACCCGCACGAAGTGTTGCGCGAAATCGATCGTGTCGTTCGTCCCGAAGGTCGCATTCTCATTCTTGGCTTCAATCCCTGGAGCCTGTTCGGCACGCGACGCCTGTTGTCTTCGAAGGGTTTTCCGTGGCAAGGACATTTTGTCTCGCTAGTGCGCATGAAAGACTGGTTGCAGCTGCTTGGTTTTGAGCCGTCTGCCGGCAGACTGACCTGTTACATTCCGCCTTGCGAATCGATGATCTGGCAAAGGCGCTGGAGGTTCATGGAATCGGTCGGCGACCGCTGGTGGGGCGTGGGCGGCGGTGTTTACATGCTCGAGGCCATCAAGCGCGTCCAGGGCATGCGCCTGATCGCACCCGCATGGAGTGACCAGAAAATCAAAGAACGCAAATTTGCGGTGGCCGCGAAGCGCGAGGGTTCGTCGCTGACCGAGGCGTCACGCTCGGCGGCGCATTTGCGACTCGTCAAATGACCGGCAAGCCGGCTTCGGTGCGGATCTACACGGACGGCGCATGCAAAGGCAATCCGGGCGTGGGTGGCTGGGGTGCGTTGCTGCAATTTGGTTCCACTGAGAAGGAATTGTTCGGCGGCGAGGCCCACACTACCAACAATCGTATGGAGTTAATGGCGGTGATTGAAGCCTTGCGTGCGCTCAACCGCACTTGCCATGCGCTGGTCTACACCGATTCGTCATACGTGCAAAAAGGTATCAGTGAGTGGATCCACGGCTGGAAGCGTAACGGCTGGAAGACATCGGACAAGAAGCCCGTGAAGAATGCCGATCTTTGGGTCAAGCTCGATGAGCTTGCCCGCCAGCACCATGTGGACTGGCATTGGGTCAAGGGGCACGCCGGACATCCCGAGAATGAACGCGCTGACCAGCTCGCCAACCGAGGCGTGGAAACCATGCTGATAAATAAATGAGCCATCGATGACAAGACAAGTCATTCTCGATACGGAAACCACCGGCCTGGATCCCTCACAGGGACACCGCATCATTGAAATCGCCTGCGTGGAAATGATCAATCGGCGTCTCACGCGTAACAATTTTTACAAGCGAATCCATCCGGAGCGGGCAATTGACGAAGGTGCCACGCAAGTTCATGGCATTACGCTGGAAGATCTGGAGAACGAGCCCAAGTTTGCAGAAATTGCCGATGAGTTTCTGGCGTATGCGCGTGGCGCCGAACTTGTCATCCACAATGCGCCGTTCGACGTCGGGTTCCTGAATGCGGAGCTCACGCGGCTGAAGAAACCTCTCATTGGGGAAATCTGCACGGTAACTGACACGCTCGCAATGGCGCGCGACCTGCATCCGGGCAAGAAGAACTCACTTGACGCATTGTGCGATCGTTACCAGATCGATAACAGCGCGCGAACGCTTCATGGCGCGTTACTCGATGCCGAGTTGTTGTCTGATGTTTACATAGCCATGACCCGCGGTCAGGATAGTCTTGCCATCGGCCTTGAATCGAGCAACGGTACTCACGGCGGCGGCAATGGCGTACTGAATCAGGATCTTGTGTTTGAACGTCCTCCTGCGTTGAAGGTGTTATGCGCAGACGCGGAGGAAGTGCGCTTGCATGCCGAACAGATTGGACGCATCAACAAGGCCAGCGGTGGCAAGGCAGTCTGGTCCATACTGGACGATGCGTGAGGTGCTGCGTTGAGGCTGAGGGAGGGTTTCGGACGACGGGAGCCCATGCTATACTTCGCCGGATTTTGCATAACGCTCCACGGTTTTCCACACGATTTGCCACGACAGGGGACGCATTTTTCGCCCCTTACTCGCTCAATCTTTTCCTGAAAAACATGAAAAAAATTGCCCTTTCGCTGATCGTCAGCGCGTTTCCATTGTTGGCACTTGCCCAAGTGCCGGTGGCCATTCCGAAGGGCGACGCGGTTGTCGGCAAGGGCAAGGCTGTCGCGATCTGCTCCGGTTGTCATGGCGTGCCTGGCATTCGTACCGCCTATCCGGAGGTCTACAACGTTCCCCGGCTTGGCGGGCAGAACGCGGATTACCTGGTGACGGCGTTGCGTGCGTATCGTGCCGGGGATCGCTACAACCAGACCATGAAGGCCCTCGCGAGCGCACTGACGGAAAAAGAAATCCTGGACATCGCCGCCTACTACGGCCAGAAATAGTCGGCCAGACATCGAGACAGAGATACCGAAATGAAAATAATCAATATTCTTATTGCCCTTGCATTGTGCACACCACTCTCCGTCATGGCCGCTGGTGATGCAGAAGCGGGTGCGAAAAAATCTGAAACCTGCAAGGCTTGCCACGGTGAAGGCGGCGCCAAGCCAATTCAGTCAGACTATCCGGTACTGGCGGGCCAGCATCAGGACTATATCGTTGCCGCGCTCAATCAGTACAAATCCGGCAAGCGCAAGAACGCGACAATGAACGGATTTGCCGCGGCGCTGAAGCCTGAAGATATTCGCGATCTGGCCGCATTCTTTTCGTCGCAGAAATCTGATTTAAAAACGAAATATTGATTGCGCGCCAAATCCAAAGAAAAGCCCGCAAACGCGGGCTTTTTTTTCGGGCGCATTGGTGACATCACTTGCCGCTCTTTCGCATCAGGCATGTCAAATAGAGGCCGGCGTCCGGTGCGCTTCGATTGCGCTGTGCCTGCCAGATCATTTCCGCGAGGCAGTCCATCATCTCGTGCTCCGCGTCAAGAACCGAGCCAAGTTTTGTGCTCAACGTCAGATGATGCCCACGCACGCCGCCAGGTTGATCGATTGAAATCTGCTCGCGGATGGCGATATGCATGCCCAGATGCAAAAATGGATTGGTCTCGCCGAATTCGGGTGGATAATCGCGGTCGCGAAAGGTTTGCAGGTAGCGATCACGATTGTTGAGCATGGCATGATATTCAGGGTGCACGGCAATCACCTCGACCGCCATCGATTCCATCGCCGACAGCGGCTCATTCGCGCCATACTTTCGCCAGGCCTCGAACAGGAAATCACGCGCCTGATCGCGTGAGGGATTAAACATGGGGAGTTTTCCTGTTCATTCGACAAACTTCGCTTTTTCCTTGAAGCCGCAGATATCAAACACCGCGCACTGGCCGCACTTCGGCTTGCGTGCGACACAGGTGTAGCGTCCATGCAATATCAGCCAGTGGTGGGCGTGCATGCCGAACTCGTCCGGCACGACCTTCAATAATTTTTGCTCCACGGCGACAACATCCTTGCCGGGTGCCAGGCCCATACGATTGCTGATGCGAAAAATGTGAGTATCCACCGCCATGGTTGGCTCGCCGAACGCTACATTCAGCACCACGTTTGCTGTTTTGCGACCGACGCCCGGCAGGGCTTCCAGCGCTTCGCGCGAATGTGGCACTTCGCCGCCATGCCGTTCGACAAGCATTCTGCACATGCCGATCACATTCTTCGCTTTAGTACGAAACAGGCCAATAGTTTGTATGTACGGAATGAGCTTTTCTTCGCCAAGCGCCAATATGGCGTGCAGCGTGTTCGCGACCGGAAAGAGTTTGTCGGTGGCGATATTGACGCTTTTGTCGGTTGCCTGTGCGGAAAGGATCACCGCGACCAGCAATTCAAACGGCGAGGCGTATTCCAGGTCCGAGCGCGGATGTGGATTGATTTCCTGCAGGCGCCGGAAAAATTCGTGGCGCTCGGCGGGTTTCATTGCGCGCGAAGCGGACGTCATGGGCCGTCACCCTGAATGTCCAATACCGCGCGCTCGCGTTCCGCGAGCTGCTCGGTACGCTCATTCTGCGCGCGCTGAAGACGGAACTGATGAAACCCGTAGCGTTCTCGCGCAACGTCCCTGCCCATCATGACGGGATAAAGGGGCACTTCTTCCATATGTATGCAATCGACCGGGCAAGGAGGAATGCACAATTCACAACCGGTACATAGAGACGCGACCACGGTGTGCATGAACTTGCTGGCGCCGACGATGGCGTCGGTGGGACACGGCGCCAGACACTTCGCGCAGCCGATGCAAGCCGTGCCATCGATAACCGCGATGCGGTGCGGCAAATGGAGCCCACGGCTGGTATCAAGCGGCACCGGTGTGCGCGCGAGCAGGGCCGCGAGTCCCGCGATGCCGGCTTCGCCGCCCGGCGGGCAGCGATCGATTTCCGCCTCACCGGCTGCGATTGCCTCGGCGTAGGGCATGCAACCGTGAAAACCGCACTGCTTGCACTGCGTTTGCGGAAGCAGGGCATCGATCCTGAGGGCGAGCGTGGTCATTTATGTTGAATCAGCACGAGAACAGGATGGCATCGAGATCGAGATGTGGCCGGCTCAATTCGCGGGCAATGGCTGAGTGGGTGACGTGCCCGCCGTGAATCTGTAGCCCAGCCGCCAAACCGCTGTCATCGCGCAAGGCACGTGTGAGACCCTTGTCGGCGAGCGCCTTTGCGAGCGGGAACACCGCGGCCGAAAGCGCCATGCTGGCTGACCGGGGCACCGCCGCAGGGATGTTTGCGACAGCGTAATGCGTGACGCCTTCTTCGACATAGGTTGGCGCCGAGTGCCAGGTCGGACGAGAGGTCTCTGCAACACCTCCGCCATCAATACAGATTTCAATCAGCACCGCGCCAGGACCTTTGCGAAGAGTCATTGTTTTCATGTCGCGCCGCATGAGCAGCTTGGGCGTGGCGGTGCCGGGAATATTGACTGCGCCAACGACAACGTCTGCATCCCGGATGGCGCCGGCCAGCGTGGCAGGATTCATCGTCATGGTACGTGCCCTCAAGCCCAGTTTATCGGCAAGTGCCGCCAGTCGAGGCCCCTCCCGCGAAATCACGCTGACATCGGCACCCAGTGCAATGGCGGTGTCTGCCGCGGCGACACCGGCGCTGCCCGCACCAAGAATGACAACCTGCGCGTCGCCCATCGCCACGCCGCGCCCGCCGTTCGGCGTCATAAGCAGATTGGCGGCAATTGGAACCGCGAGCTTGCCTGCGATCACGGACATTGGCGCCAGAATGGCAAGCCGGCGGGATGCGTCCTCCACCGTTTCAAACGCGATGCCGGTGATTCGTCTGGCGAGCAATTCTTCCGCCATCGGTACGTCCGCGCCCAGGTGCAGGAACGAAAACAGCATGCTTCCCGGATTGAGCAATCGCCACTCGTTGACGGGGCTACCCTGAATTTCCTTTACTTTCACGACCAGTTCGCAATCGAAAGCCTTGCTTGCGCTATCGACGATTTCTGCGCCAGCCCCGGCATAGTCAGCATCGGAAAAGCCGGAACCGCTGCCCGCGCCGCGTTCGACCCGTACCGGATGTCCTGCTGCAATCAGCAAAGCAATCGCATCTGGCGTGAGTGCCACGCGACGCTCGCCGTCTTTGATCTCTTTGGGAAGGCCAATGATCATGAAAGTTACTGCGCCGCTACGTCCTGGAAAGTTCGCGAACCGCGTCGCGAATCAGGTCCGGGCCGTGATAAATGAAGCCGGTGTAAATTTGCACCAGCGATGCGCCGGCGTTCATTTTGGTTTTAGCGTCCATCCCCGACATGATCCCGCCGACACCGATAATCGGGATGTTTCCTTTCAGCGCTTTGGCAAGCTCACGCAACACTTCCGTGGAGGAAGAAAACAGTGGCTTGCCCGAGAGACCGCCAGCTTCCTTGGCCAACGGGTGATCGCGTACGGCGTCGCGGGAAATCGTCGTATTGGTGGCGATAATGCCCTCAAAACCATTCTCGAGCGTTAACGCGGCAATTTCACGAATCGATTTCAGGTCGAGGTCAGGGGCAATTTTCAGCACAAGGGGTACGTGTTTTTGGTGCTTTTTCGCAAGTCGAACTTGCTCGGCCTTCAGTGTCGAAAGCAGTTTTTCCAGTTGCTCGGCGGCCTGCAAATCGCGCAGCCCCTTGGTATTCGGCGAGGAAATATTGACGGTCACATAACTGGCGAATGGATAAACGCCGTTCAGGCAGGTGACGTAGTCATCAACGGCATTGTCGATCGGCGTATCAAAATTTTTTCCGATGTTGAGTCCCAGCACGCCCTTGAATTGCGCGCGCTTGACGTTGGCGATGAAGGCATCGAGTCCCAGATTGTTGAATCCCAGGCGATTAATAAGCGCCTCGTGTTCGGGCATGCGAAACATTCGCGGCTTGGGATTGCCCGGTTGAGGGCGAGGCGTCACGGTGCCAACTTCGATGAAGCCGAACCCCAATGCCGCCAGCGCATCAATGTATTCGCCATTCTTGTCCAGCCCGGCCGCCAATCCGACGGGGTTATCGAATCGCAGTCCCATCACCTCGCGGGGCGCGGACAGCCGCGAGGCGATCAGGCCGGACAAATGCAACTTGTGGATTCTTCGCAGCGAATGCAACGCGATGTGGTGGGCGACCTCGGGGTCGAGCGCAAACAGGGCAGTACGGGCGATGGGGTAGAGCACTAGAGCCTGACGTGGGATTGATATAGATGTGGGCTTCACCTACATTTTATCGTACCGTACGTCCGGCACGCGTCGACGGCGATTCCCCTGACGCAGGATCAGCTCAACGCAAGGCGTGCCCAGTTTCCCCGCACCAATCCCTCGATCGGGCGGAATTCTGTCTTGTAACTCATCTTGCGGGACTCTTCGATCCAGTAACCAAGATAGACGAAAGGCAACCCGCGGCGGCGTGCCTCGGAAATCTGCCAAAGCACGCTATAGGTACCGAGCGATTGGCGCGCGCGTTCGGGATCGAAGAACGTATAGACCGATGACAAGCCGTCCGCGAGATCGTCCATGATGGCGACCATGCGCAGATAGCCCTGCTCACGAAATTCGACCAGCCGGGTATTGACGTTGCTTTGCAGCAGGAAATGCGAATACTGTTCACGACTGTCGTGATCCATACCGCCGCCGGGATGGCGCATGGATTGGTAACGGCGATAGAGCGCGTAGTGTTCGTGCGAGAACTTGAGTTCCATCACTCTTGCCGTGAGGCCCGCGTTGGCCTTGAGCGTGCGTCGCTGCGTACGGCTGGGATTGAATTCATTGACGATAACACGCACTGGCGTGCAGGCACGACATTGATCGCAGTACGGACGGTATGTGAATGCGCCACTGCGGCGGAAGCCTGACGCCACCAGATGACCGTAGGTGGCGGTATCAATCAGGTAGCTTGGCGTGGCGACCTGCGAGCGCGCGAGTCGGCCCGGCAGGTAGCTGCACGGATACGGTGCAGTTGCGTAAAACTGCAGATTCGCGAATGGCAAATCGTTAAGTTTTGACATTTTCCACGCGCCAATTGGATCCGGACTGCCGCAAGTCTATCAATTCTGCCAGGCGCTGCACGAAGTCCCGGCGCGGAATCGGTCTCGCGCCGAAACTCGCCAGGTGCCGCGTCTGTTGCTGGCAATCGATTAGCTCAAAACCGTCGCGCCGGAGCTTGTCCACCAGCGCAACCAATGCAACCTTCGAGGCGTCGGTCGCGCGGGTGAACATCGATTCGCCGAAAAACATGCGGCCCAGCGCAATGCCATAGAGCCCCCCGATCAGTTCACCGCCGTTCACGGCGCCGGTTTCGCTATTCGTATCTCCCGGCAGCCAGCTCTCGACCGAATGTGCAATGCCCAACGCGTGCAGGCGAATGTAGGCTTCCTGCATTTCCTTGACGATCCAGGTTCCGCCTTCCGGACCGCGTGGCGCGGCACATCCCGCAATGACGTCGGCGAACGCGGTATCGAAGCGCGTCTCGAATTTTTCTGATTTCACCGTTTTGGCAAGTGACTTCGAGATCTTGAACTCAGCAGGGAAGAGCACCATGCGCGGGTCCGGGCTCCACCACAAAATGGGTTGATCGTCGGAAAACCAAGGAAAAATGCCGCGCGAATAGGCGTCAATAATGGTGGCAGGCTCAAGATCGCCACCTGCACAAAGCAGTCCGTTGGGTTCTATGCGTGCGAGTGCCGTATCGGGAAAACCGTTGGCGGGATTGAGCCACGGAATCATCGTCGAGTCGCCTGCCTTTGAATCCGGCAGAATCCAATCGCCATCGAGCTGGGAAAGATTTTCAGCATTGCGCCGTTTGTGTTGAGTAGTTCACAAGATCCAGAAGTTTGGTCGTACCGGCAACGGCATCCTTTGCCCGATCGCCCATTTCCATCGAAAGCTTAAAATCGTATTTTAGAAAAAACTCGTTGAACTTCTCGCCGCCAAATGTTCCGACCGCAAAAATTTCATCGGTCGCGGCATCGTGTTCCAACAGAATGGCCGCGAGCGGTTGAGGCGCGGGTCCACTGACGACTTTTGCGCCGGCGAACGGGTCGTACACGCTCTTGTCTGAGCAACAGGTGATGACCTTGCCGCGGGAACTCGCCTTACTCGGGCTGGCGCGAAAGCCGATGAAGCTCACCTGCCGGGTTGGATACGCCAGCTTGTGCGCGCAGATAGCGGAATAGGCGACTATCGTCCTGTTGGAACCAACGCCGCCCGGCCAGTCGTAGACATTGCCGGCTTCGGTCTTCAGGCTCACCGTATCGGCTACCGGCCCGTCAAGATTCAACAGGAAGCAAGGCGTCGATGCGTAAGGATAGTGGAAGACATAGTTGTAATTGGCTTTGAGTGATTTCGCCTTGATCGCTTTGCCGTCGGCATCGACCAACTTTGCGCGCGCGTATTTGCGCACAGTGAGTGAACTTGAGGAGTTTGCGGAGGCGCCCTTGGCCCCTGACTTGGCAGCGTCCTGCGCATAAGCACACGCCACCGGACCTGAAGCATGCGCGGTCACACTGGCAACACAAATTCCGATGAACTTGCGGCGCGCCTGCTCCATGCCCTAAATCACGCCTTCCAGTATTTGCACATCCACCGTCGCGCCCGCGTCGACGTTGCCGACATGATCGTGCAGCATGATGAAGCAATTGGCGTCCGACATTGATTTCAGGATGCCCGATCCCTGTTCCCCCGTCGTTCTAACGTTGAACTCACCATTTTCGAGATACAGCACGCCGCGCTGAAACTCGGTCCGGCCCGGCGCCTTCCTGATGGGTGAGGTACAGATTGCTTTCAACAGCGGTTGCACGGGCAATGGATTCACACCCTGCAAAATGAGCAACGCATCACGGACGAACTGATAGAACGTCACCATTACCGATACGGGATTCCCCGGCAGACCGAAAAAATGTGCGTTGCCAATTTTCCCGTAAGCGAGTGGCCGTCCAGGCTTCATCGCGATTTTCCAGAACACGACTTCACCGAGTTTGGCGAGCAACGATTTGACGAAATCCGCTTCGCCCACCGACACACCACCGGAGGTGATAACCACATCGCCGATTGCGCTGGCATCGTGAAATGCCTGCTCCAGCAATGCCGGATCGTCGCGAATCACGCCCATGTCGATGACTTCGCAGCCCATGCGCGCCAGCATGCCGTGCAGCGTATAGCGGTTGCTGTCGTAAATTTGCCCTTCGGCGAGCGGACTGCCAATCGATACCAGTTCGTCGCCGGTTGAAAAGAACACCACCCGCAATGGCCGATAGACGCCAATTTCCCCGATGCCGAGCGAAGCGAGCAATCCAAGTTCCGCGGGACGGACAGTACGGCCCTTTGCCAGCGCCACCGCACCAGCTTTCAGGTCCTCACCTGCGTAGCGTACGTGTTGCCCCTGTTTCACACCGGGGTCGAAAACAATTGACTTTCCGTCTGCTTTCGCCTTCTCCTGCATGACGACCGCATCGCAACCTTCGGGCACCACGCCGCCAGTAAAGATGCGCACGCATTCGCCTTTGCCAACGGTCTTTCCAAACGGGACCCCCGCGAAACTCGCGCCGACCTCTTTGATCGCGGCCGATGGATTCCCGGCAATATCCTGGTAACGAAGCGCCCAGCCATCCATCGCCGAGTTGATATGCGAGGGCACATTGACCGGGGAAATGATGTCTTCGGCCAGCACGCGGCCGAGGCTGCTGCGGATGGGCATACGCGCCACGCCGGTGACCGGCGAGAGAAACGCATGGATGAATTCGCGCGCCTTGGCCACCGGCATTGAATTCGGATCATAGTCGTCGGCGCAGGAGGCTTCGGCAATGGTGAGTGGTTTGTTCATTGGTCCAGTGTATCCATTTTCGATCTACGCGAAATTGAGCGGAATGGTTTTATCGATCGTGATTGTACCGTCTTGATGCAGCGTCACGATCGCGAGCTCTTTCAACACACAACGCCATTCGCCTCGTACTTCCTGTGCCGCAATATCGTGCATGACCTGATACGTGGCGCCGGACGGATTACCGGTGGCACGACCGAGCGTGACGTGAGGGACGTACGAAATGTCGTCGCGCAGGTATGCCTTGAGAATGCCGCGATACAGTTTGTCGTGAAGCGCAACGATTGCATCGGCGCGATCGCGCAGCATCAGGAAAACAAATTCGTCGAGAATGCCTTCAACATCACGAAAACTTACCGGCAGCGAGGGCCAGTTGCCAATGATGCGGCGGATGTGAGAGGCCAATTGCGTGATGGTGAGATTGGTGGGAAAGGGGTAGACCAGCGTCACATGTGCCGGGAGGTCATCCGCCATCGGATCGAACCGGCGCCGGAAAGGCTCGATGGGCGCGTCCATCGGAAACGGCGGAAACCAAACGATCGCGCGCCGCGGCAACGGCGGACGGAGCGCGAGTTTGCGGACGTTGCGTTTACCCGCCATGACTTGGCCTGCGCGCCTAGTGTCGCGACTGCTCGAAGGCGTTCAGCTCGTCGACAGTGTTGATATTCGAAAATGCCGCTTCTTCGTCATCGAATGGGACTTCCACCACGTGCAGCGTGGCATACCATTTGTCGATCTTGCGCTGGCCGCTTTCCAGAAAGGCCTGCAGATGTGGCGCGAGACTGGTTTTTGTCAGGCAAAAGACCGGGTGGGGCTGGTCGAAGGTCTTGGCGACGGCAAGATCGGCGTTATCGCGGGCCATGGCTGCCGCCAGTCGCGCGATCAAATCCAGCGGCAGGAACGGCGAATCGCAAGGGACGGTAGCGATGAGCGGATGGCCGGCATGCGCCATGCCAATCTGCAGCCCCGCGAGTGGTCCGGCGAAGCCGTCGATGGCATCAGGTATGACACGCGGGCCGAAAGCGGCGTATTCGACGAGGTTGCGATTGGCGTTGATCAGCACGTCATCGACCTGCGGCGCGAGCCGCTCCAGCACATGTGCGACCATCGGTTTCCCGCGGAAAATCCGCAGCCCCTTGTCGATATTGCCCATCCGGGAACCGCGGCCGCCGGCAAGAATAAGGCCGGTGATCTTCATGCTTTCTCCGGTGCTGGATGGTGAACGGTATCGCGTACCAGCCGCGCGGCGCCCGTGAAAAGCAGGTAATGCTTGTTCACCGCGCGCCCGATCATGGTGATGCCGGTTTTCTGCGCGATCTCATACCCCATCTGCGTAAGCCCGGAACGCGAGACCAGGAATGGAATGCCCATCTGCGCAGCCTTGATCACCATTTCGCTGGTGAGCCGTCCGGTCGTGTAGAAAATCTTGTCGCCGCCGTTGACGCCTTCCAGCCACATCCAGCCGGCGATGGCATCGACCGCGTTGTGTCGGCCGACATCTTCGATGAACGTGAGAATCTCCGTACCCGCCGCCAGCGCGCATCCATGCACCGCACCCGCCTGCTTGTAGATCGATTCATACACTCGCACATTATTCAGCAGCCCGTACAGCGTTTCTTCCGATAGGCGAACGTCCCCGGGCAGCTTCACATTTTCCAGGTCCGCCATCAGGTCGCCGAATACCGTGCCTTCGCCGCAGCCCGTGGTCTTGGTGCGCTTGGCCATTTTCTCGTCGAGGTTCTTGAGGCCGCTGCGCGTCACCACCGCGCAGGCATTGACTTCCCAATCGACCTGCACCGAGACGATCTCGTCGATCGATTCCAGCAGGCGCTGGTTACGCAAATAGCCGATCACCAGCGCCTCGGGTGCCGCGCCGAGCGTCATAATGGTGAGGATTTCGCGCTTGTCGACGTAGATCGTCAGCGGATGTTCGCCGGCAATCGGCGTGGGCCGCACGGCGCCGGTCTCGTCAAGGGCATCGACGGTAAAGGTGGAGGGGCGGGCAGAACAGGAAAGGAGGGGACGATACGTCATGTTCAATTCACAAGGATGACAAACTCAAGCACTGGTGCGGTTTACGGGGCCATAGCGCCCGGAAAGCCGCGTCTATGCTAGGGTTTTACTGTCCAAGTACTCCCCGCAACCACACGATCAGCGGATATAGATCCTCGAAGTTTCCCGCAAGTTCCTTTGCCAGATCTTTCGACTTGTGTTTCTTCATATCGATTTCCAGAAAGCTGAAAAAGTGCCGGTTCTTGATCATGTCCATCATTGGATGGTCGGCCGGCAAATGCTGATAGCCCTTCGGCGCACGCAGCATGCGGTCTTCTTCCGAGAGCCCACCAAAGGTCGCGAGGAAGCGTTTGTTCTTCAAAAGCTTCGCCACCGCATCCGGTTCCGCGAGGATTTCGTGGCGAATCTTGTTCAGCGTTTCCGGCTCCGGCATATACACGCCGCCGCCCAAGCCAAGAATGCCCTCATGATTAATCTGGAAGTAGTAACCCGGCACCGCCTTGTGATCTTTCTTCTCGCCGATCATGGCTGAGAACTGCGTTTTGTACGGCTCTTTGTTGTGGGAAAAACGCACGTCTCGGTAGATGCGGAACAGCGACTTCTTCGGGTCCACGTGTTCGATGCGTTCATCGAACCTGGCAATGCGCTGGATGATGTCCGCCACCAGTTCCGTGAACTCCTCGCGCAGGATGTCGTAGTTCGGCTTGTTGTGCAGGAACCACGGACGGTTGTTGTTTTCCGAGAGTTCTTTGAGGAATTGGAGGAGGGCGGGGATGGAGAGCCGGGAATTCGAAGGACGCCCATTGAGGGCGTCCGAGCCGGCGAGCGGAGGAGCGCTCGGGCTGACACTGGTTTTTGATCAAATGCCGCTTGCCCATATTTGCCTTTCAGTCCATACATAGCGATACAACGCGAACCAAAGTGGTACGAGAAGTCCAAACATCAGTACTGCAATCGCAATTCCAAGAGTGGGAGTGATTATTTCAAGAGTTTGCAAGTCTGTATCCCGCCAAGACATATATGCAGAGTAAACGGAGATCGACACGGAGACAGCGAAAACAATTTTCCAAATCGCGCGGCTTCCAATTTGCCGCGAATACATGTAGCCGTACAGTCCCAGTAGTTCGATACCTGCCAAAAGGGAAGTGCCGACGTCTTCCGCGTTAAATTCAAGGCCATATTGTGGCAAGAGCGAGGGGAGAAAAGGTATGCAGAATCCTGCAAGCGGCGACAAAATGAACAGAAAAAAATAGACTCGCCAAAAGATTGACTGTCGCACCGCTATCCCCCAATAAAACTCATCTCAACCTTGCGCGCCTTCGCCTCGTCGTTGGTGAGCGCCGTGCGAATCTCCGAATACCGGTCGGCCCGATGTTGCCAGATCGCCGTCAACGCATCGCGGATCGCGTCATCCGAACTTCCGCCGCGCAACAGCCGCTTCAGGTCGTATCCCTTCTCGGCAAACAAACACGTAAAGATTTGACCATCGGTGGAGAGCCGCGCACGTGTGCAGGTTCCGCAGAATGCCTCGGTCACACTGGAGATTACGCCGATCTCACCCGCCCCGTCCGCATATCGCCATCGCTCGGCCACTTCACCCTGGTAATTCGCATCGACTACCTGTAGTGGAAACGCTTCGCCAATTCGGCGAACGATCTCAGCCGAGGGAATCACGTCGTCCATGCGCCAGCCATTGGTGGCACCGACATCCATGAATTCGATGAAGCGGACGATGTGCGGCGTGCCGCGAAAGTGCCGCGCCATGTCAATAATTTCGTGGTCGTTCACGCCACGCTTGACCACCATGTTGATCTTGACAGGGCCGAGGCCTGTGTCCGCTGCCGCGTCGATGGCTTCCAGCACTTTTGCCACGGGAAAATCCACGTCGTTCATGGCGCGAAAGGTTTTTTCATCGAGCGAATCCAGGCTGACGGTGATGCGTTGCAGGCCGGCATCCTTGAGTGCACGCGCCTTGGCTTTCAACGCCGAGCCATTGGTGGTGAGCGCGATATCGATGCCGGGCAGCGCCTCGACTAGCATGGCGATCAATTGCTCGATGCCGCGCCGCAACAGCGGTTCTCCACCGGTGAGCCGAACTTTTTCTACGCCGAGGCCATGCGCGATTTTGGCGACGCGGACAATTTCCTCGAAGGTCAGCAATTCATCGTGCGGCAGGAATTCATGGTTGGCGTCGAATACCTCCTTCGGCATGCAATAGGTGCAGCGAAAGTTACAGCGGTCGGTGACGGAGATGCGCAGATCACGGATATGGCGTCCGCGCGTGTCGGCGAGCACGCGCGCTTGCGCCGCACCCTGGAGCGCGGGAATGCGCAGGCTGCGAACGTCGGCGATGGGGATGATGGTGTCGCGGTGGGACATGGTGATTGCAAGCATAACGCTTTATGGCCGCGCAATTTGCCGTGTAACATTCGCCACATGGAAAAACCAACCTTTCCGGTTTGCATTGTCATGGAACGCATCGCGATCAACAATCGCTGGCAGAGCGAGAAATGGCAATTGGCGGGCGTGTTGCCGGATGATCGCGGCAGCCGCGAGCCACGAATACTGCTCGAACGCGAAGGGTTGTTGCAAAAAATTCATCCGGGCTATGCGCTGGTCATTTATCCCGACGAAGGGGAGGGCTATTACCTGAACATCACCTCGCCTGAGCCGCGCGTATTCGTGACCTGGCGGATGAGCGAGGACGAGTCGGAAGCAATTCCGCACCTGCTGACGCTTTCCTACAACGAGGCGGCGCGCTGGATGGACGCGCAGGAGAAGGTTGATAGCGTGGCCATTCCCGAGGATATCTATTCCGAACTGGTGGGATGGGTCCAGACGAACTATCAACCACCCGAGAAGAAGCAGCGTATCCGGCCAAAGTCGTTTGCGAGCAAGGATGGGCGTTACAAGGATGGAATGTCGTGAGCGAAATCGATAAGCCTGCAGAGCCATCATTCTTGACGCGCTGGTCGCGCCGCAAGGTGGACGCGGCCGCACAGGACGCGGCAGCTGTTACGCCGGCTATACAGTCAGCGCCATTGCCGGACGTTCACGCATTGCCAAACACCAGCACTGGAGCGGTCCCTGGCGCGGAAATGGCTGGAAACCCTCTCCCAGAGCCGACTTTACTTGCGGAGCCGGAGGCAAAAGCAGCGCTCCCGTCGATTGAGAGCCTCACGCACGACGCCGACTTTTCGCCATTCATGGCCAGGGATGTTGATCCGGGCTTGCGAAATCAGGCGATGAAGAAATTGTTCACCAATCCGCATTACCAATTTGCGCAGATGGACAAGTTGGACATCTACATTGACGACTACTCCCAGCCCGACCCGATTCCGCTGGAAATGCTGCGACAGATGAATCAGGCGAAAGCGTTGTTTCTATTTGAAGATGAAGAAAAAGACTCGCCGCCCCAAGTGGATACGCCAACTGCCGGGTTGGTTGACGCCGCCCCGGTTGTCGCAGACCCCGCCCGCGCTGGCGCAGCGGAGGCTGGCGCGGACGAGAAATCCGACGCTGAAAATTCCCCTCAATAAAATGTGGAATTGCGCGAGCGATCGAGTCGTGGCTGAAGTAAAAACTATCCGTAACCAAATTGTGGCTTTCGGTTATGTACATGCCGCGCAGAATGTGTTTTAGTGCATGCCTGTACGTTTTGTTGCGTATCGAGCTGAAAATGGCTCAGGAACTGAAAGGCAGACACGAAGTGCTGCCGGCTGAAAATAACGATCGAGGAGTTGGCCATTATTCGCGAACCGCGCGAGGTGGATGCCGTAGCCGAAAGGGCTGCGGCGGTAGAACATGTCAGGACGGATTCCCACCGTCCAGGCCACGACGCATCGGTTTTGTCTGGTTCACCTGCACACCCGGCTGTTGAGCCTGCGGGGGGCAATCGACACGGCTGGTCGGTTCCACATTTCTCTGGCAATGATGCCGCCCGCATTTCCCTCGATGCCAAGATCGCCGCGCTGTTCGCGATGGCAGAACTTCCGTCGTTTGCACCGGTTGCAAGCGTGGACTATGTGTCGAACGGCAAACTGCTGATACTGGCCGATTCCGCGCGTGGACCGCAGGCGATTGAGGCGTTGGCAGACAAACTGCCGCTTGCAATGCTCTGGACGGGCGCTGACGTGCCGTCGGCGTTGCCGGACGTCGAAGTCGTTTGTGGGCAATTGCGATCGCTCTCCGGCTACCTCGGCGCATTTGAGGCCACCTTTCAGGTATCGGATGAAAGTGCGCAATCAGCCGCTTTCGATCTGGTGCTCGACCTCCGCCGTGAACCCGCCTTCAAGATGCACCAACCTCCACAAGGCTATTTTCATGCCGCCGATTCGGCCGCATTCGCCACCGCCATCGCGGAATTGCCGGACATGGTCGGAGAATTTGGCAAGCCGCGCTTTTTTGCCTACAAGGATTCTCTGTGCGCACACAGCCGTTCGAAAAAAGTCGGATGCCATAAATGCATCGATATCTGCTCGACCAAGGCCATTTCATCGATTGGCGACAAGGTCGAGGTTGATCCGCACCTGTGCATGGGATGCGGTGCCTGCGCGACCGTGTGCCCGTCCGGGGCGATGGCGTATCAATATCCGCGCGTGGCGGATCGTGGTTCGCAGTTGAAGACCCTGCTCAATACCTATCGCGTTGCGGCAAGGGGGCAGGGAGGTACACCGACGGTGCTGTTCCACAACGCGACCGATGGCCGCGATCTACTGTCCGCCATGGCAACGACAGGCGCAGGAATTCCCGCCAGCATGTTGCCGCTGGAAACCTGGCACGTGGCGTCCAGCGGGCTCGATGTGCTGATGGGCGCAATAGCCTATGGCGCCGGTCATGTTGCGATACTGGTCGCGGGTTCCGAAGCACCGGAATACCTTGATGCGCTGAAGCGTGAAATGACGCTGGGTCAAATCATCCTCAACGAATTGGGTTATGCGGGAACGCATTTTTCCATTGTCGATTCGCCGGCGTTGCTGGATCGAATTGCGGCGGGTCAAACGGTACCGGTCCCGGCAGGATTCAACCTTTCCAACGACAAACGCGGCACGCTGGAGTTTGCAATTGAGCACTTGCTCAAACACGCGCCGGTAAGGCGCGATGAAATTGCTTTGCCCGGGGGGAGCCTTTTCGGAACGCTCAAGGTGGACGCGAAGAAATGCACCCTCTGCATGGCGTGCGCCGGCGCCTGCCCGGAATCGGCGTTGATGGATGGCAAGGACTATCCGCGCCTCAGCTTTCTGGAACGCAACTGCGTGCAATGTGGCCTGTGCGAAAACACCTGCCCGGAAAACGCCATCACGATGCGTCCCACGATTGCTATTGAACGACACCGCGCAAACAGGCCGTGGTATTAAATGAGGCCGAACCTTTCAATTGTATCGCGTGCGGCAAAGAAATTGGCACCAAGTAATGATCGACAAGATGCTGAAAAAACTTTCAGGGCATTCGATGTTTCAGGGTGACGGAAAATTGAAACGCTTGCAGATGTGCGCTGATTGTCGCGTGGTTGACATGATGTCGAATAAGGAAGAGGCGTCAATACTCACGGGAAAACCGATTTGCAATGACAAGCCGCCATGCAAGCCATTCAGTTTGAACAACCCTCGCCTGATCGACCCGGAAGACCAGGTGCGCGCTGATTTCTACGCGCTGCTGGCGACGCTCTTTTACCGTGCGCCGGATGAAGCCTTGTTGCGGGCGATGATGCTTTCCGCCGAACCCGAAGGCGAAGCTGCAGATGGCCTCGCGAAAGCGTGGGCGGCGCTGGCGGCAGCGTCCGCCGTGGTCAGTCACGATGCGGTCGCGGAAGAGTACGAAGCCGTATTTGTCGGCGTGGGACGCCCTCCGGTGATGCTGTTCGGATCGTTCTATTTGTCAGGCTTCATGAATGAAAAACCGCTGGCGGAATTGCGCGGCGACCTGAGCGCGCTAGGTTTTGCACGTGACCCGGCGGTCACGGAACCGGAAGATCATCTGGCGGCACTTTGCGATGTGATGCGCGCCATGATTTTGGGAGATGTTGCCGACTCACCTGCAGAGATTGGACAGCAGCGTGCATTCTTCGCTAAACATTTGCAGCCTTGGGCGCTGCAATGTTGCGCCGCAATAACACAAAATGAAAAATCAAATTACTATAGAAAAGCGGCCGCATTTGCCCAGACCTTTTTTGAAATTGAAATTCAAGCTTTTGAAATGTAGGAAATTGCTGGAAACGGACTTATTCGAATGACCCAATGGATGGAGGTACGAAATGAAACCCGAACAGAAACCTGCTGAGCCAGCCACTTCCAATCGCCGGAAATTCCTGTTGGGCGTGACACTGGGAAGTGCGGGCGCCGTTGCGGCCGTCGTCTCCGGCGGTGGTGTACAAAAGGCGCTTGAGGTCACCGCCGTGCCGGCCGAGAAAAAAATCAAGGGTTATCACGAGACGGATCACATCCGTCAGTACTACGAAACGACGCGCATTTAGCGAATTTCTGGAACCGCGAGGAGACAATCATGTTATTGACCAAGAAATCCAGCAACGTACAAAAAGATGCCGCGTCCGGTCTTGCACAAAGGATGAATACTGCCCTGGGCACTATGGATCGCCGCGCGTTCCTGCGACGTTCCGGCATGGCCGCCGGCGCAGGGGCCTTCGCATCCCAGTTGCCGTTCTCGATGGTGCGCAAAGCACAGGCGGCGGATGCTGTCGCTGAAGGCAAGCTGGAAATCAAGCGCACCGTATGCACCCATTGCTCGGTCGGCTGCGCCATTGATGCGGTGGTGCAAAACGGCGTGTGGGTGCGCCAGGAGCCGGTATTTGATTCACCAATCAACCTCGGTGCGCATTGCGCAAAAGGTGCCGCGATTCGCGAACATGGCCACGGCGAGCATCGCCTCAAATATCCGATGAAGCTGGTCGGTGGCAAATACAAGCGCATCAGCTGGGAACAGGCGATCAACGAGATCGGCGACCAGATGATGAAGATAAAAAGGGAAAGCGGCCCGGACGCGGTGTACTGGATCGGTTCCTCCAAGCACAACAACGAACAGGCATACTTGATGCGCAAGTTCGTGTCGCTGTTCGGCACCAACAACTGCGACCACCAGGCGCGCATCTGCCATTCGACCACGGTCGCGGGCGTCGCCAATACCTGGGGCTATGGCGCGATGACCAATTCGTACAACGACATGTCGAACACCAAATGTGCGCTGTATATCGGTTCCAATGCCGCGGAAGCACATCCGGTGTCGATGCTGCATATGCTTAATGCAAAGGAGCACGGCGCGCGCATGATCGTGGTTGATCCGCGATTCACACGCACGGCAGCCAAGGCCGATCAGTACATTCGCATTCGTTCGGGTACCGATATTCCGTTCCTGTTTGGCATGCTGTATCACATCTTCAGCAACGGCTGGGAAGACAAGCAATACATCAATGACCGCGTCTTCGGCATGGACAAGGTCAAGGAAGATGTGATGAAGAAGTGGAACCCGAAGGCGGTGGAAGAAGCCTGCGGGGTGCCGGAAGCCGAGGTCTATGCCGCGGCCGAGGCGATGGCCAAGAATCGCCCGTCCACCATTGTCTGGTGCATGGGGCAAACGCAGCACACGATTGGCAACGCGATGGTGCGCGCCTCCTGCATCCTGCAACTGGCGCTGGGCAATATCGGCACATCCGGCGGTGGCGCAAATATCTTCCGCGGCCACGACAACGTGCAGGGCGCCACGGATGTAGGCCCGAATCCGGATTCGTTGCCCGGGCTACTACGGCCTGCCGACGGGTTCGTGGAAGCATTGGGCGAAAGTCTGGAACGTCGATTACGACTGGATCAAGGCGCAGTACGCCTCCCAGGCGATGATGGAAAAGCCTGGCATGACCGTGTCGCGCTGGATCGACGGCGTACTGGAGAAGAACGAACTCATCGATCAGGAAAGCAATCTGCGCGCTTGCGTGTACTGGGGGCATGCGCCGAATTCGCAGACGCGCGGCGTGGAAATGAAGCAGGCAATGGAGAAACTGGATTTGCTGGTCGTGATTGATCCCTATCCGACAGCAACTTCCGCAATGCCAGATCGCCAGGAGGGCGTGTACCTGTTACCCGCCGCGACGCAATTTGAAACCGTGGGTAGCGTAACGGCGTCGAATCGTTCGATTCAGTGGCGTGAAAAGGTCATCGAACCGCTGTTTGAGTCCAAGCCTGATCACACCATCATGTATTTGCTTGCCAAGAAATTCGGCTTCGGCGATCAATTGCTGGGCAAGGCCAACGGCAAGCAGAACATCGCGCTCAAAGGGGATGAACCTGTCGTCGAAGACATCCTACGCGAAATCAATGCGGGTACGTGGACCATCGGCTACAGCGGACAATCGCCGGAGCGCCTGAAAGCGCACATGCGCCATATGGACGCGTTCGACGTGAAAACGCTGCGTTGCACCAAGGACGTGGTTGACAAAGAAACCGGTTACAACATGAATGGCGATTATTTCGGGCTGCCGTGGCCATGTTACGGCAACGCGGCCCTCAAGCATCCGGGTTCGCCCAATCTGTATGACACCAGCAAGCATGTCATGGAAGGCGGCGGAAACTTCCGCGCAAATTTTGGCGTGGATCGCGAAGGTGTCAATTTGCTGGCGGAGGATGGTTCGCATTCCAAAGGAGCGGATATCACTACCGGCTACCCCGAGTTCGACCATGTGCTGATGAAGAAACTGGGCTGGTGGTCAGAATTGACCGAGGCCGAGCAGAAAGCCGCGGAAGGCAAGAATTGGAAAACTGATTTGTCCGGCGGCATTCAGCGCGTTGTGTTGAAAGTGCATGGCTGCCATCCCTTCGGTAATGCCAAGGCGCGCGCCGTGGTGTGGAATTTCCCTGACGGAGTTCCGCAGCATCGCGAGCCGATCTATAGCCCGCGTCCGGATATGGTCGCCAAATATCCGACCCACGACGACAAGAAAGCCTTCTGGCGCTTGCCAACCCTGTACAAGTCGGTACAGGAAAAGAACAAGGACATCAGCAAGGAGTTTCCCTTGATCTTGACGTCCGGGCGCCTAGTGGAATACGAAGGTGGTGGCGAGGAAACGCGGTCCAACCCGTGGCTGGCCGAATTGCAGCAAGAAAATTTCGTCGAGATCAATCCCAAAGATGGAAGCGCGCGGCATCAAGAACAACCAGTATGTCTGGGTCATGTCGCCGACTGGCGCAAAGCTCAAGGTCAAGGCGCTCGTGACTGAACGCGTTGCATCCGGCACTACGTTTATCCCGTTTCATTTTTCAGGATGGTGGCAAGGCAAGGACCTGCTCGACAAATATCCGGAAGGCTCGGCACCAATCGTACGTGGTGAGGCCGTTAACACCGCCACCACCTACGGCTATGACAGCGTGACGATGATGCAGGAAACCAAAACCACGCTATGCCAGGTTTCGGCGGCTTAACCCTCACGGATATCAGGAGAACTCATCATGGCAAGAATGAAATTTATCTGTGACGCCGAGCGCTGCATTGAGTGCAACGGCTGCGTGACGGCATGCAAGAGTGAACACGAGGTGCCGTGGGGCGTGAATCGCCGGCGCCTGGTGACGGTGAACGACGGCAAGCCAGGCGAGCGTTCGATCTCGGTGGCGTGCATGCATTGCACTGACGCGCCGTGCATGGCGGTGTGCCCGGTGGACTGCTTTTACAAGACTGAAGAAGGCGTGGTTCTGCACGACAAGGATCTTTGCATCGGCTGCGGATATTGTTTTTACGCATGTCCCTTCGGCGCCCCACAATTTCCGCAGGCAGGCGCCTTTGGTTTGCGCGGCAAGATGGACAAGTGCACGTTCTGCGCGGGGGGACCGGAAGCGAACAACACCGACGCCGAATTCAAGAAATATGGTCGCAATCGGCTTGCTGAAGGCAAATTGCCCGCCTGCGCCGAAATGTGTTCCACCAAAGCGCTGCTGGCCGGTGATGGCGATGTCATTGCGTCCATCTACAAGCAGCGAGTGCAGACCCGTCGCAAAGGTGAGGAAGTCTGGGGCTGGGCGCAAGCGTACAAGATGGATGCGCGGATTGCACCCTTGGGAGCAAAAGCATGATGGCCCGCCAAGCACGCATTCTCGCTTTGTCGCTGGCCACGCTGATGGTGGGCGCCTGCGGCGAAATCGATCAGAACGCAAAATCCGAAAAAGTCTACGCCGGCAAGAAAGATACGCGCGCGGCGGACGGCACACAATTCGGCGGCGACAAGAAGAAATGGGAAGCCGCGCTTTCGCAGCGCAGCAATACCCAGAATGAGTACCTTCGCACCGATGTCAAGAAATAGGAGAAGAGGGTGATGATCATGAAATTCGGAAAATGTACGATGACCTGGTTTATCGGCGCGCTGGTACTTGCATCTGGCATCACGCATGCGCAACAGCCTGCGGCGCCTGTCAATGCGCCAGTGGTAACGGCGCCTGCTGCGGCGCCATCGCCAGCCGCAGAGGTAGTCACAGCCGCGCCTGCGCTGGCTGCAGGAAGCACGGCGGCTGTCGGCTGGAACAATCCACCGAAGTGGTCAGAGGTGGAGCAGAAGGCGCAATATGCGTCCGTCGCGGGGCGCGAAACGAACGTGCTGGTCGAAGATCAGGGTCAGTGGTGGCGTGGTGTTCGCAACGGCCCCGTGACCTTTTACGGCGGTATTTTATTGTTGATTGCGCCAGCGTTACTGCTGGTTTTTTACGCGATCAAGGGTTCCATCAAGCTGCATGGCAAACCGACCGGGCGCTTGGTTGAACGTTTCAATAGTGTCGAGCGAATGTCGCACTGGACCATGGCGCTTTCTTTCGTGGCCCTTGCCGCGACGGGCATGATTACGCTGTTCGGCAAGTACCTCTTGTTGCCAGTCCTGGGTGCACCGGCGTTCTCATGGGTCATCGCGACAGGTCTGCTGGTTCACAACTTCATCGGGCCGTTGTTCATGTTTTCGATCGTCGTGGCATTTTTCATTTACGTGAAAGATAACTTCATGACCGGCGCGGACATCGCCTGGCTGTCCAAGTTCGGCGGCATGTTGTCCGAGCATGAAGTTCCGTCCGGTCGTTTTAATGGCGGAGAGAAGGTCTGGTTCTGGCTCGGCGTTGTTTGCTTTGGTACGTTGGTAAGTGTCTCTGGCCTGATCATGCTGTTTCCCAACTGGAATACTGCGCGTGAGCTGATGGCACAGGCGAATCTGGTGCATGCGGTGGGCGCAATCCTATTTGCGTGCATGACCTTTGCACATATCTACCTGGGAACAATTGGTACCGAAGGCGCGTTGCAAGGTATGCGTGAAGGATATGTGGATGAAACATGGGCGAAAGAACATCACGAACTTTGGTACAACGATGTGAAGGCAGGCAAGCGTGCTGAAAAAATTGTTGGTGCCGCCCAACCCGCGGCCGGCGACGACTAACGGAGATGATGATGAAAATTTCACAATTCGTGTTGGCATTTGGCATCGCAACAATCGGCACGTCTGCATTGGCTAAAATTCCCCCAGCACCTCCGCCGGATCCTGCCGTTGCCGCAGCCAAGGCTGAGAAAGACAAGGCCGCCGCAGACAAGGCCAAGGCACTGCAGGCGGCTTCCGAGGACAAGGCCGTGCAAAATTTTCAGGCGAACATGAAGAAAGCAGGCAAACCGATTCCAAAGCCAACCGCGATCATCGTTGCGGCGGCTCCGGCGCCGGCCGTTCCCCCGGCTAAGGGCGCTGCGCCCGCAAAAGATGCCAAACCGGCCAAAAAGTAGTCCGCATCGACCCAATCAGGAGATTTGCTTGAATCATAAAATACTTGGCATTACGGTCGCGTCGGTGCTCGCCGCATGTGCGCATGTGGGCGCATCCGGTCCGATAGCGTTGGCAAAGCTTGAATCGACCAAAGGAAACACGGCAACGGGTACGGTTACCTTCACGCAAGTCGGCGACAAGGTCCGAGTCGAGGCGAATCTGAGTGGACTAAAGCCCAACGCCGAACATGGCTTCCACATTCACGAAAAAGGCGATTGCAGCTCCGGTGATGGCATGAGTACGGGTGGACATTTCAATCCGCTCGGCAAGCCCCACGGCGCGCACGAGGGAATGGAGCGCCATGCGGGTGATCTGCCCGCGCTGAAAGCCGATGCCGCCGGTCATGCAAAAATGTCAGTGATGATGGATGTAATCACCGTGTCGCCAGGAGCCACCAGCGTAATCGGCCGGGGCATGATCGTGCATCGCGATGCTGACGATTACAAAACCCAGCCTACCGGCAATGCCGGGCCACGTATCGCGTGCGCGGTGATTCAGGCCGGATAAGCCACGTTATAAATGCGTCGCATGCAATAATTCAAACGGGCACCACGAGTGCCCGTTACTTTTTCAGTGTTATTGAAAAGAAACTATCATGGCTGGCCCGGCAAAAAACTGCGAAAATGTTGTTCACATTTCTTCAGCGGGCTTGCGAAATTCTCGTTTGAGCCCATCTGCAATCTGTCGTATTACACATTACCTACAGGAGTCGCCATGACCGTTTTCGCCCAAGTCCCATTGCCCTACGCAAAGGATGCGCTTGTACCGCATGTTTCCGCCGAAACCATTGATTTTCATTATGGCAAGCACCACGCCACCTATGTAACCAACCTGAATAACCTGGCCAAGGGCACTGAATTCGAGAACCTGACGCTGGAAGAAGTGGTACGGAAAGCACCCGCAGGGCCGATCTTCAATAACGCCGCCCAAATCTGGAACCACGATTTCTATTTTCTCGGTTTCAAGCCGGCGTCGCAGGGCGGTGGTGGAAAGCCCTCAGGCGCGCTGGCTGCGGCGATCGACAAGCAGTTTGGGTCATTTGAGGAATTCCAGAAACAGTTTGACGCGAAAGCCGCTGGCACATTCGGCTCCGGCTGGGCGTGGCTGTGCAAGAAAGCGGATGGTTCGCTATCGTTGGAAAGCACCAGCAATGCCGCCACCCCGCTCACGCAGGGCCTGACCCCGCTACTGACGTGCGACGTATGGGAGCACGCCTACTACATCGACTATCGCAATAGCCGCCCGAATTACCTCAAGGGCTTCTGGGCAATCGTAAACTGGGAATTCGTTGCCGCAAATTTCGCAAAGTAACGGCTCCATATTCAGAGGTGCCGGCGTAGCCGCAATGGCGCTCGCGTTTGCCGGCTGCGCCACGTTTCCGTCGGAAAGTGTAAACGGCCATCGGTACGATGGCGTGGCGACGTTCTCCGAAGCCGCGCCGGGCGGAGAATTGCCCGGTGGCTGGCAACCCTGGATACTCTCGCGCTTCAAACGCAATACCGAGTACCGCCTGGTCAAGGATGAGGATGGCATGACGGTGGTGCGGGCTGATGCCGATCAATCAGCTTCCGGCATTATCCGGGAGCTCGATATTGACGTGAACCAGACGCCGCGGCTCACGTGGCGTTGGCGGGTGCCGGCGCTGATCAAAAGCGCTGACAACACTGACCACAATCGCGATGATTCGCCGGTACGCGTGATCTTGACCTTTGATGGTGACCACAGCAAGCTGGATGTCGAGGAGCGCGCAATTGCGGGACGCGTGAAAGCCTTGACTGGCAGGGAAATGCCTTACGCCACCATCATGTATATCTGGGAAAATCATCGCCCGGTCAACGACATCATTGAAAGCAAGCACACTAGCCGCGTTCAAATGGTAGTGGTGGAGAGCGGAATCTCAAGATCGGGCCGCTGGCTTTCGTTTGCACGCAATGTGGCCGACGACTATCGACGCATATATGGCGAGGCGCCTGGGCGCATTCGTGGCATCGGCCTCATGACCGATACCGACAACACTGGCGAAAGAACTCGTGCCTACTACGGGGATATCAATTTCTCCGCCATTCCGCCGCCCAATCCGGCGCGATAGCCGACAAAGGATGACCACATGACGCAAGCAGAAACCATCACATTGGGCGGCGGCTGTTTTTGGTGTGTAGAAGCCGTTTTCGATGACCTGCGCGGGGTCGAGGATGTCGTCTCTGGCTACATGGGCGGCGCTACAGCCAACCCGACCTATGAAGATATCGGCGGTGGTCGGACCGGTCATGCCGAAGTGATTCAGGTCATGTTCGATCCGTCGGTTATTTCTTTCCGCGAGATCCTGGAAGTGTTCTTCGCGGTTCACGATCCGACGACGCTGAACCGCCAAGGCAATGACGCCGGCACGCAGTATCGATCGGTAATTTTTTATCATACTGCCGAGCAGAAAGAGATCGCCGAACGGGTGATTCAATCTGTCGGGGGCGGCAAGGTGTGGGACGATCCTGTCGTGACTGAAGTCGCACCGGCGGGAGTGTTTTATCCCGCCGAAGACTATCATCAGGAGTTCTTCAAACGTAACCCGCATCAGGGCTATTGCATGGCGGTGGTGTCACCGAAATTAAGCAAGTTTCGGAAAAATTTCACCTCGAAACTGAAAACTTGAAAGCGCCATTTGGCGAGGCGTTTCAAGCATTTATGCCCGGAAAGCCCCGCCAGTTCTTGTGCTTTTACATTTCGCGCTAAATTTCACACAGAAACACTATAACAAGTGCGGCGCTTGTTCACGTTGCTGGCCGAACAAAACCTCAAGGCGCGGCGCCTAGCCGCTTCACGCTTCCTGATCCAGCAAACGATTTGCTGACCTTGGGATCGCCATAATATTTGACGTCGCCTGACCCGGCCACACTGACCTTGAGGCTGTCTGTGGCCCAGATGGTGGCATCGCCGGAACCCGCCACCGACACCTTTACGGCATTGGCCTCGAGATTGCCAATCTTGATGTTACCCGATCCGGCAATGTCGGTCTCGACGGTTTTTGCCTTGCCACCGGCAGAAAAATTCCCACTGCCCGCGATGGAGACCGTTAACGAATCAACGTCTAGCCGGGTGATATTCACGTCACCTGAGCCGGCAATGCCGGCCTTCAACGTCGCCGACTGCAATTGCGCGGCATGCAAGTCCCCCGATCCCGCCACTGACAATCCTTCAACGGTTTTGACATTGACGACCAGTCTCAGCAGCTTGGTGCTGACAGATATGTTCTTCTCGGCAAAGTGTATTTTGAGTTCGCCATTCCTGACCGCGGTCTCAACCAACGGCACGATATTGTCATCACCCTCGATGGTGATTCCTTCAGTGTTGCCCTGAATTAATTCAACCTTGGCTGGTATGGAGAGCGCGATTTTGTTGAATTCGGTGACGTTACGCGTCTCGATTTTCATGACGCCCGAACCCCTCACTGTCTTGCCGCCCCAGAGCACGTTCCAATCCCAGGCGTGTGCGGTGGGGACCATCGCAACCAGGCCGGCACATGCCAGGGTCCCGCCGAGACGCTTCAGTTTCTCGAGATTACTCATGGTCAGACTCCGGTATAGAAGGATATTGACCCTTTGACGCGACGACCCAGGCGTTTGGATTTATGAGTTTGCAAGGTCACGCTTGATTTGCAGCGCGATCTCCAGCGCCCGCTCCAGATTCGCGTCGCAGACTGTGACGTGTCCCATCTTCCGGCCTGGCCGTGCGGTGCGCTTGCCATAAAGATGCAGATGCGCGCCGGGATGCTTCAGAACGTGCTGCCAGTCCGGTGCGATTTCGTGATGGTCGCCCCGCCAGCAGTCGCCCAGCAAATTCAGCATCACGGCCGGTGTGTGCTGGGACGTATCACCAAGTGGCAGATCGCACAGAACGCGCACCTGCTGTTCAAACTGCGAGGTACGGCAAGCGTCGATAGTGAAATGTCCGCTGTTGTGGGGGCGTGGGGCGATTTCATTGATCAGCAGGCCACTTTGCTCGTTGCCGGCAATGACAAAAAACTCTACTGCCATCACACCAACGTATTCAAGCTTGTCAGCAAGGCGCGCAGCGATGTCAAACGCGGCTGCACCCAGAGCGTCAGCGACCCTTGCAGGCGCAATTGTGATGTCGAGAATACCGCGGACGTGCTGATTTTCCGCGACCGGGAAAAGGGCGACTTTGCCGTTCGCCGCTCTTGCAAGAATGACCGACAGCTCTTGCTCAAGGGGCAGAAATTCTTCGAGTATGCACAGTGCGCCGTTCCAGGCAAAAAACGTTGCATCAAGATCGGCACGGGAGCTGATTCTGGCCTGCCCTTTGCCGTCATAACCAAAACGCGCCGTCTTGAGCACAGCCGGCAATTTCACGTGTTTCAGCGCGGCATCGAAATCCCCCGCGGAACGAATCACCGCGAACGGGCCGACCGGAAAGCCATTTGACTGAAAGAAACGCTTTTCGACACTCCTGTCCTGAGCGATGGCCACCGCGTTGCCGCTGGGACGAACGGTCGTGTGAAGCGCAAGTTCAATTAACGCCGCGGCAGGTGCATTCTCGAATTCAGTCGTGACGGCTGCGCAGGTTTTCGCCATTTCTTCCAGCGAAATCGGATGCGTGTAAGCGGTGTTGAGATGTCCGGTGGCAAACTCAGCCGCTGGCGACAGCGGGTCGGGATCGAGTACCGTGACGCGGTAATCCAGATTACGTGCGGCCATGGTAAACATGCGACCGAGCTGGCCACCACCCACCAGTCCGAGTGTTTCACCCGGGAGGATCACAGGATGTCGGGCAACTGCATCGCAGCCACCATTTCTTTGAGGCTGTCCCGGTAGTCCGCGAGTTTGTTGACAAGAGTAGGATCGCCATTGGCCAGCAGGCTTACGGCAAAAAGGGCAGCATTCGCGGCGCCGGCCTCGCCGATGGCAAAAGTTGCAACCGGCACGCCCTTGGGCATTTGCACAATCGAATATAGCGAGTCCTGCCCGGCAAGGTGCTTTGAAGGCACCGGCACACCCAGCACCGGCAGGGTGGTCTTACTGGCGATCATGCCGGGAAGGTGCGCGGCACCGCCGGCACCGGCAATGATGCACTTGAGCCCGCGCTCGCGCGCCGATTCCGCATATTCGAACATGGCATCGGGCGTACGGTGGGCGGACACCACTTTGTGCTCGAAAAGAACACCGAAGTCTTTCAACACCTTTGCCGCGTGCTGCATGACTTCCCAGTCAGATTGGGACCCCATTACGACACCAACGATCGCTTCATTCAATTCGGTCATGATCAATCCACCAAGTGCCGGGCTTCATCAAGTTCTTTTCGATACGAGTCAAATATACCTTTCAGTGCCTCCTGCATGCCAATTTGCGGCGCCCAATTCAGATCCTTCATTGTATTTTCGATTTTTGGAACGCGATTCTGCACGTCCTGGTAGCCCTTGCCGTAATACTCAGCCGAGGTGGTTTCCACCAGTTTCACCTTCGCGGCAGCGTCCCTGTATTCCGGATACGTTGCAGCCAAATCCAGCATCATGGTCGCCAATTCACGCACGGAGAAATTGTTTTTCGGATTGCCAACGTTGTAAATCTGCCCGGTCGCGACATTGTTTTCATTGCCGATGATTTTCATCAGCGCCGCAATGCCATCATCCACATAGGTGAAGGCACGCTTCTGCTGGCCGCCATCGACCAGCTTTATCGCCTCGCCACGGACGATATGGCCAAAGAATTGTGTAATTACGCGGCTGGAGCCTTCTTTCGCGGTATGGATGCTGTCCAGTCCCGCGCCAATCCAGTTGAACGGCCGGAACAACGTGAAATCAAGTTCGTCGCGTGATCCATAGGCGAAAATGACCCGATCCATCAACTGCTTGGAGCAGGAGTAAATCCAGCGCTGCATCTCAATCGGACCGAGCACGAGGTTGGAGCAATGTGGATCGAATTCCTCATCCGCGCACATACCGTAGACCTCGGAGGTCGACGGAAAAATGATGCGCTTGCGATATTTGACGCAGGAGCGAACGAACGGCAAATTCGCCTCAAAATCCAGCTCAAAGACCCGCAGTGGATCCTTGACATAAGTTGCCGGTGTGGCGATCGCCACCAGCGGCAGCACAACATCGCATTTCTTGATGTGATATTCGATCCATTCCTTGTTGATGGTGATATCGCCTTCAAAGAAATGAAAACGAGGATTATCCAGGAACGGCTGCACCCGCTCGCTGTTCATGTCCATGCCATAGACGTCCCAGTCGGTGGTCGCAAGGATGCGCTTGGAAAGGTGGTGGCCGATAAAGCCATTGACACCGAGGATGAGGATTTTTTTCATGGAGTTTTATACACTTTGAATGGCTGATTGTTTAATGGCGGATTCGCGGGCTTCGACACGCCGACCGATCATGCCGAATACGATCATGAGCATAAAGGCGGTATTGCCGATTGCGCCCCAGCCTGGCAACGCCCATGTAATCACAATGGCAGTCAGGGCGACAGCAATCAACCCGGAGGTACGTATCCGCGCTCCCTTGAACACACCGATCGGCATCGGTGTGCCGCAGAGTTCGGGATGACGGTACACATAGCGGCTCTTGAGCAAGGCCACCCCGCCAAGCAACATCATGTTGACCGAATAGAAGATTTGCGAAGACAGCAGGCCAGCATGCTCGCCTGCCAGCGCTGACGAAAATGGCATGAGGCTAACGCAGGCGAGGTAGTAAATTGTCAGCCATGAAAGCTTCGCATCAACGCGGTGCACGAAGTGAAAAAAACGATGGTGGCTCACCCAAAAGATCGCCAACACGAAAAAGCTGATTAACCAGGCGATAAACTTGGGAATGAGATGCCCAAGCGCGCCCAGAAATTGCGCTTCTGTCCGGGGGTGGGCCATTTCAGGAATCTTAAGCTCAATGACTAGCAGGGTCATAGCGACGGCGAAAATACCGTCGGTCAAGGCTTCCAACCGATGCTTGGTCACACAAAATGTGCCTGCTGCCGAATCACTCATCAATAAATTCCCAAAGGATGCACGCCAACGCCAAAAATATCGCACAGGGCGGCCTCATCGTGTATTTTCCCATCGATTCGTGCTTCCAGCACGCGCAGCATTCGGCCATCACCGCATAAAGCGATGCATCGAGTTGAGCTAACGTTTAATACACCCGGATTGTTGTGCGTGAAGTGTGCTGGTGCCAATGCCGTGCGGGTGATGGTAAGCGGTTGACCCTTGACCGTCGTGGTAGCGCCTGGATAAGGCGGCGCCACGGCACGAACAAGGTTGTGAATGTTCTGGGCGCTATCGTGCCAGTTGATGACGCCATCGGAGGGCTTTCGCCCACCGTAGTAGCTGCCCGCGCCGAGATCCTGTGACGTCAGCGTGGCTATGCCAGCGACCAGCGCGGGCAACGCACGATCTAGCACCGTTGCCGCCGCTCGCGTGACGTTGTTGAACACGTCAAACGATGTCTCATCCGGCCCGATGGAGACTGCCTGCTGATCAACGATGCGTCCTGCATCAGGCTTTTCCACCATTTCGTGCAATGTCGCGCCGGTCTCGGTCTCGCCTTTGATGATGGCCCAATTGATCGGCACGCGACCGCGATACTTGGGCAGCAGCGAGCCGTGCATGTTGAACGCGCCGCGAGGCGAGCGCCAGCAATTGCGTCTTAAGCATCATCCGATAGTAAAATGAAAAAATGAAATCCGGCTTGAGGGCCGCGGTCTGCGCGACGAAATCGGGCGCGTTGGGGTCGTCGGGCATTGCGACAGGAATACCATGGGCGCCCGCGAGCTTTGCAACACTTTCGAACCAGATCTTTTCCTCAGGGTTGTCGCGATGCGTGACAACTAGCCTTACGTCAATATTGTGCTTGAGCAGTACCGAAAGACAGGCGACGCCTACGTTATGGTATGCAAATACAACCGCCGAGGTCATTCTGTTTTTTCAAGTACGGCTTGAATCAGGTAGCGCGGGCGCTCGCGGACTTGCTGATAAATTCGGCCCACGTATTCGCCCAGCAAGCCGATGCCGAACAGCGTGACACCGATCAGGAAGAAAGCGATGCCGAAAAGGGTGAACAGACCTTCTGCTTCAGGGCCGACGATCAGCCGGCGAATGAATAGATACACCACAAAAGCGATAGACAGGAGGGAAATGGTGATACCAATAAGCGAGAAGACCTGCAGTGGCACGGTCGAAAATCCGGTGACCAGATCAAAATTCAGACGAATGAGCTTATAGAGCGAATACTTGGATTCTCCCGCCGAACGTTCTTCATGTGCGACTTCGATTTCCGTCGGGTTTTGTGAGAACGAATACGCCAGCGCCGGGATATAGGTGCTGACTTCGCGCGACTGATTGATGGCATTGATGATGTCGCGACTGTACGCGCGCAACATGCACCCTTGGTCGGTCATTTTGATATGGGTGAGTCGTTCTCGCGACCGGTTCATGGCCTTCGAGGCGACGCGCCGCCATGCCGAATCCTGGCGCTTCCGGCGTATGCTGCCGACGTAGTCAAAGCCCTTGTCCATCTCGGCCATCAAATTGCCGATTTCTTCCGGTGGATTCTGCAAGTCGGCGTCCAGCGTGACAATGCGGTCACCCCGGCAGCGCTCAAAACCGGCCATGATGGCCATGTGCTGGCCGTAGTTGCCGTTAAACAGAATGACGCGCGTCACGTCCGGACGTTGCTGGAATTGTTCACGCAGCAATGCCGCCGAACGATCGGTTGAGCCGTCATTGACAAAAATGATTTCGTACGTACAGGCCAGCCGGTCCAGCGCGGCGTAAAGTCGCGAAAACAACGTTGGGAGTCCCGCCTCCTCGTTATAGACCGGTATGACGACCGAAACCAATGGTGTGTTCATCAGAAGCTATGCCGTTGGAGGATTTCGCGCACGGAATCGCATACGCGTTTGACATCCTCAGACGTCATTGACGGGAACAATGGAAGCGTCACGGTCTCGCGGCTAATGCGCTCGGCATTGGGAAATTCGCCTTCACGATGTCCTTTGTTACGAAACAGGGTAGAAAGATGCATCGCTTCGTACGATACGCCGATGCCAATTTGGCGGGTCGCCATTTCGTCGATGAATTGCTTGCGGGAAACGCGCATGCGATCGAGTGGCAGCAGCACGCAGAACATGTTCCAGCTGTGCCCCTCATAGTCACTTTCATGAGCTTTGGCCGGTAACGAGAGACCGGGACTCAAAGCCGGTGTTTCAAGTTCTGAAAAATAGGTATCGACCAATTCGCAGCGCCTTGCGCACCAGCCGTCAAGCAGCGACAATTGCGCCAGCCCCAATCTTGCCGAGACGTCGCTCATGTTGAATTTGCCACCGGGATAATCCACATCACGGGTGCCGTCGGCCAGTTTGGTGATGCCGTGGAAACGCAGAACCTCGGCACGTCTTGCTTCCGCCTCATCCGCAAAGATTGCCGCGCCGCCTTCGATGGTGGTCATGTTCTTGTTCGGGTGAAAGCTGAACGTCGCGATATCGCCGAACGCACCAATCTTGCGGCCTTTCCATGATGAGCCGATGGCCAGTGCGGCGTCCTCGATGACGCGCAACTTGTGCTTGCTGGCGAGCGCGTAGAGCTGATCCATGTCGCAGGGCAAGCCTGAGAAATGAGTAGGCACAATCGCCCTGGTGTTAAGGCTGATAGCACGCTCGACCTGGTCAAGATCAATATTGCGGGTGGTCAGATCGCAATCCACAAACACCGTCCGGGCACCGGCTTTCTCGATCATGTTGCCAACAGAAAAAAATGTCATGGCAGAGGTAATGACTTCGTCCGTGCCGCGGCCTCCGCTGGCGGCGCCAATTTTGCATATTTGAAATGCGATTTCCATGGCCGCTGTCGCCGATGTGAAAACCCGGGCAGGCCGGTCGCCATGATAGGTCGAAAGCGCCTTCTCGAAAGCCTGAACCTGTGGACCACTGGTGATCTGCAGGGAAAGCAGGGTTTTCTTGATGGCCTCGCCCATCTCTTCAGTCAGCGTGGGCCGCGAAAAATGGAGAAATTTCTCGGACATCAGGATCGCGCCACCAGCCACACGCCGACCACAATAAAGCCGATACCGAGCAGTTTCTGAGCGGCCAGCGATTCACCGAACAGCCACCAGGCCGCAAATGCATTGACGACGTAGCCGATGGACAACATCGGGTAAGCGACGCTGACGGGCACACGTGACAACGCCATGATCCACACCACCACGCTGACGACGTAGCAGCAAAGACCGGCAAGGATATGCGGCTGGCTGGCGAGCTGCCAGCCGATGGGAACGAGATTGCTGCTGCTGAATTCAAAATGCCCGACGCGCGTCGTGCCGGTCTTGAGCAGCAATTGCGCCGCCGCGTTCAACAGTACGCCGGTAAGAATCAGGGAGAAACTGGTGATATTCAAGGTGGGGAAAGCTTTCGAATAGCCACGCGACGCGGATCCTGATGAATAATCTCGAACGCCAGGCCCAGCGCCTTCATTTTATCGACCTCGCGAGGTTGAATTATAGCGATGGCCGGCCCCGTGACATTCCAGGCAGCCGGAAAATCTTCCAGCCGCTTGATCCATTTGCCGGGTTCACGCGTCTCGCCAAGTTCGAATTCATCGACGTAATTCACCAGTGTCAGCGTACGCTTGAGATAAAACGGCAATGACTGGTCGTAGAATTGAACCGCATAAAGGCGGGTTTCAGGTTTGAGATAGCCACGAATGGAATGGGCGAGATTCGCGCCTGATTGTAGCGGCGAAATTAGCTCGTAGCCGCGCTCGATGAGTTCGACGCCGACGATTGTACCTATTGAAATCAACAGGACACCGAGCCACTTGCGGTGATATCGCAACACAAAGAAGGCGAACAGCGTTAGCGTTGCGACCAGCAACGCAGCCGCGATGACCCAAAGACTCATTTCGTCGTACAAAGGCCGGCTGAAATCCTCCGATGCCTTCTTCATCGGGGCCAGCCAGGCGGCGTATGCACCCCACAGCGCCAATGGAAACACCGGCAACGCCAGCCAGGCGAGTCGCCGGGCATCAATATTTCGCAGGTACACACCGATCACCAGTCCCAACACGGGAAACATCGGCAGGATGTATGCCGGAAGCTTGGAGCCGGAATAACTGAAAAATAGCAGGATGAACGCGCAATAAAGCAGGACGAATTTGAGCGGCGCAAATATGCGGTTTTGGCCGGCAAGTCGCGCGGATGACCGCCAACCGGAGATGATCGCCGGTATCAGCGCGGCAACCCATGGAATAAAACCGGCAAACAATATCGGCAGGAAAAACCACCAATCTCCCACGCGGCGGTGGGTGGTACTGGTGAATCGCTCGAAATGTTCATGAATGAAAAAAAACTGAAGAAACTCAGGGTTTTGAACAGAGACGAGTGCAAACCACGGCAGGACCAGCACGGTAAAAATTACCAGCCCGCGCATCCATTCCAGTTGGGCGATCAGGCGGAAATTGCGCTGGATAACGCAGTAGAGAACCAATGCGGCGGCCGGAAACACAATGCCGATCAGACCCTTTGACAGGATCGCGCCTGCCATCCCAACCCATGCCATCCAAAGCCAGCGGCGGCGGGAGTCTTCCGTTGCCGTGCATTGCGAAATCAGGAATGACGATACGGTGAGCGTCATCCAGAAGGTCAAACCCATGTCGAGGGTGACGATTTCGTTGAGCGCAGTGAAATAGGGCGCGGAGAGCAGCACCAGCGCTGAAAGCAAGCCGGTTTCCTCGTCGTACAGGCGTTTTCCGGTATATGCAATCAGCAAGATGCAACCAAGGCCACATAGCGCGGTATAGAGGCGCGCGGTGAGCTCACTTTCGCCAAATAGTTTGAAGGCAATGGCAGTCGCCCAGTATTGCAAAGGCGGCTTCTCGAAATACTTGAGGCCATTCAATCGTGGCGTGACGAAATCTCCGGATAGCGCCATTTCCCGCGAAATTTCCGAATAGCGGCCTTCGTCGGGATTGGCGAGTTTGCGATCGCCAAGCCCATCCAGCGAGACAATGAGGATCAGCAAGGCGAGCAGGATCGCAAGCGGACGGGAAAAAGGCATTTGCACGAGGTGTTTGGGGCTTGCGGCGTCTGTTGCTGCCACGCCGCGGTAGGGGAAGGTGCAATTCTAGCGGAAAGACCGGGTCAGCCGCATGTCAGGACGCTTTCAGCAACACCACGACCGCACCGGAACCTCCATCCGCGGGCAATGCATCGCAAAACGCCAGCACTTCATTGCGTTGCGTGAGCGAGAGGCGAACCTTGTTGCGCAGGATCGGTACGTTATTTGGAGAGCGGTACCCCTTACCATGGACAATGCACACGCAGCGGATACCGGCATGGCGCGCGTGAGCGAGGAAACGTGACAGTTCCGTCCGCGCCGCATCGGCCGTCACGCCATGGAGATCGAGCGTGGCTTGAACGATCCACTGGCCCCGCCGGAGCTTGCGGATGATTTCGGAAGGTAGGCCCGGCCGCAGAAATGTGATGAGATCACCGTTTTCTATGTCCGCATCCCAGCCCGACGTGTCCTTGAGCAAATCACCGGGGATAGCAGCGTCGTCTTCCATGCGCTTGATGGCGATTGGCTTGGGACGCGGCTTCGCTAGTTCCGCGCGCGGCCGGGATTTCAGTGGCGTGACCTGATCCGCCGCCATCTCGGCGCGGAACAACTCATCGTCAGTCGGTGGTGTTGCGGGTGTTGACATGTTTAGCAGCCCGGCGCAAATACGAACTCAAGCACAGGCGCGCCTTTACGGCTATTTATGGCCTGACGACCGCACCAGTGGTAGAGTTTGCCAACGTCACGCTGATCTTTTCACAAAGCCTCAATGCAGCGCCTCAAGATACTTGTCCGCGTCCAGAGCCGCCATGCAGCCTGTACCCGCGCTGGTAACGGCCTGCCGATAAATATGATCCTGCACGTCGCCGGCCGCAAATACGCCTGGTACCGATGTCGCGGTAGCATTTCCCTTGTTACCGGATTGGGTAATGATGTAGCCGTTGGCCATATCGAGTTGACCCACAAAAATCTCGGTATTGGGCTTGTGGCCAATGGCGACGAAACAGCCTTTGAGCACGAGATCGCGGGTTGTGCCATCCTGGGTCGATTTGACGCGCACGCCCGTCACGCCCGTCTTGTCGCCCAACACTTCATCGAGCGCGCTATTCCACAGGATCGTGACCTTGCCTTCCTTTTCTTTCGCCATCAGCCGATCGGCCAGAATTTTTTCCGAACGGAATTTGTCGCGGCGATGAATGACCGTGACATGCCTGGCGATATTGGAAAGATACAGCGCTTCTTCAACTGCGGTATTTCCGCCGCCGACCACGCAGACATCCTGACCTTTGTAAAAGAAACCGTCGCAGGTCGCGCATCCCGAGACACCTTTTCCCATGAAGGCTTCCTCCGAGGGCAGGCCGAGATATTGGGCTGACGCACCAGTGGCGACAATCAGCGCATCACACGTGTAGGTGCCGGAGTCGCCGGTCAGCGTGAACGGGCGGCTCTTGAGGTCGACGGTATGGATATGGTCGAAGACGATCTGCGTATTGAATCGCTCGGCATGCTTCAGAAAGCGCTCCATTAGCACGGGACCCTGCACGCCATCTGGATCGGCGGGCCAGTTTTCGACGTCGGTGGTGGTCATGAGCTGACCGCCTTGGGCGATACCCGTAATGAGTACCGGATTCAAGTTCGCCCGTGCCGCGTAAACCGCCGCGGAATAACCGGCAGGACCGGAGCCCAGAATGATCAAGCGATGGTGTATGAGGGACATGGTGAACTTTCGATTGTTTTCAACAGAATGATTGCTATTTTAGCTTACGAAAAAAAGCCGCAAATACTCATCAACGTCAAGGTGGGGTCTAGGCGCGCAAAAATCAACCTTGCTTCCGTGCCGGCAATGCCCGGCCGGTGATTGGGGCAAACCGTTTGCAAGTGTGCGAAAATGGCTTTCAATTTCATGCGCGCTCGCACCTTGCCAATCTGGCGTCGAGCGTGCCGGCATGACCAAAGCCGCCCGATCGATGGGTGTTATCAGGGGAACGCATGTTACGGTCTATTCCACTTTTCAAAGACTTGAGCGACGTCGATATGACGGTCATCAATGATCTCGCCATCGACAAGCATGTCGCCAAAGGCAACGTCGTGTTGACCGAAGGCGATATTGGCGATTCGCTCTACGCGATTGTGTCGGGCCGGGTGAAGGTCTTCATTGGTGACGAAGACGGCCGTGAAATCATCCTGAAAATACTCGGGCCGGGGGATTTTTTTGGTGAAATGTCGCTGATTGACAGCCAGCCGCGCTCGGCGTCGGTTTCGACGCTTGAACACGCGGTCTTCAAGGTCCTGTCGCGTTCTGCGTTTGAGAGTTCCGTCGAAAAGGCCCCGCGTATCGCTACGCTGGTGATGCAGGCCCTGGCGAAGCGATTGCGCGACGCCGATCGCAAAATATCCACGCTGGCCTTGATGGATGTCTACGGTCGTGTCGCCAATACGCTGCTGGAACTTGCCATCAATACCAACGGCAAATTGGTGGTCGGAGAAAAGCTTTCCCAACAGGACATCGCGAATATGGTGGGCGCATCGCGCGAAATGGTGAACCGGATCCTGAAAGACCTGTCAGACCGCGGCTACATCTCGGTGGAAGCCAAGACCATCACGATTCACGACGAGAAATTGCCGCCGTCGTTTTAGCCGGACCAGGCTATGCGCTCGCTGTCGCGGCGGCGTGCGAGAGAATCGGGCGAAGTATTTCCAGCCGCTATAATGGCACCCACCTATGAGTGCCCGCAAAGATAACGAGATTTTCGACCCGACGGCTGCCGCGCCGCGTTCCTCCACCCCGCAATCCACCCGCTTATCGCGCCTGATGCGCGAGGCCGGCTGGATTTTCTTCCTCGCGGTCGCGTTTTATCTCCTTCTCATCTTTGCGACTTACCAGCAGAGTGATCCCGGATATTTCTTCACCGTCAAGGATGGCCCCATCCTTAATAGAGGCGGCTGGATGGGTGCGCAGGTCTCGCATTTCGCATTTGGTATAAACGGGCTATCGGCCTGGTGGTGGGTGGTGTTTGCCGTTTATGCGGTAATGCGCCTGTTTCATCGTGTCGAAGTCTGGAGCATGTTCGATCACCGCAATGTCGCAATCTCGCTGATTGGATTCGTGATCCTCCTCATCGCGTCGAGCACACTTGAGGCATTGCGCTTGCATTCACTGACGGTGCCTTTGCCAAATGGGCCAGGTGGCGTCATTGGTAGCTTGTTCGCAGACGGTATCGAAAAAGGGCTGGGCTTTACCGGCGGCACGATCCTGCTTCTGGCCGCCTGTGCCGGCGCGATATCTGTCTTCAGCGGCCTGTCATGGATAAAGCTTGCGGAAAAGGTCGGCACCGGTGTGGAATGGCTTTGGCTGAGTACGAAAGCAAAGCTCGAGGCGCGCCGTGATCGCTCCGTCGGCGAACACGCGGTTGAGGCGCGTGAAGAAAAAGTTGAGGAGATGAAACGGATCATTGAGGATCATCCGCCGATCCGCATTGAGCCGACCGTGACGGAGATTCCCCAATCCGAGCGCGTGCGCAAGGAAAAGCAAGCTCCGCTTTTCTCGGATCTGCCCGATTCGCCGCTGCCACCCATCGCTTTGCTCGACCCGGCTGACGCGAGTATCGAGCGACCTAGCAACGAGACGCTTGAATTCACTTCGCGTCTGATCGAACGCAAATTGCTGGATTTCAATGTGCAGGCGAAAGTAGTTGCCGCGCATCCCGGGCCGGTTATCACGCGTTATGAAATCGAACCTGCCGTTGGTGTGAAGGGCTCGCAGATTGTAAACCTGTCTCGCGATCTCGCGCGTGCATTGTCGGTCACCTCCATCCGCGTGGTCGAGACCATTCCCGGTACCTCGCACATGGGCCTGGAAATTCCGAATCCGAAGCGCGAAATTGTGCGCCTGTCGGAAATTCTCGGCTCTGAGGTTTACGGTACATCGCATTCGAAACTCGCAATCGCGATGGGCAAGGATATTGCCGGGCGGGCCGTTGTCGCCGACCTTGCCAAGATGCCGCATGTACTCGTCGCGGGAACCACCGGGTCGGGAAAATCGGTCGCGATCAACGCGATGATTTTGTCTCTGGTGTACAAGGCGACGGCCAACGAAGTGCGGCTGATCCTGATCGACCCGAAGATGCTGGAACTTTCAGTCTACGAAGGCATCCCGCATTTGCTCTCACCGGTGGTCACCGACATGCGGCTCGCGGGCTACGCGTTGAACTGGTGCGTATCGGAAATGGACCGGCGATACAAACTGATGAGTGCCGTCGGTGTGCGCAACATCGCGGGCTACAACACCAAGATCCGCGAGGCCAAGGAAAAAGGCCAGCCGCTTCCACATCCGTTCTCGCTGACGCCGGATGCGCCGGAGCCTCTTGAACCATTGCCGCTGATCGTCGTCGTCATCGACGAGTTGGCCGACATGATGATGGTGGTCGGCAAGAAAGTGGAGGAACTGATTGCCCGGCTGGCGCAAAAGGCGCGCGCATCAGGTATCCATCTTGTCCTCGCCACGCAGCGTCCGAGCGTTGATGTGATTACCGGCCTGATCAAGGCCAATGTGCCGACGCGGGTGGCCTTCCAGGTATCCTCCAAAATCGATTCACGAACCATCCTTGACCAACAGGGGGCCGAGGCGCTGCTGGGGCAGGGCGACATGCTGTATCTGCCGCCGGGCACCGGCATGCCGCAGCGCGTCCACGGTGCGTTTGTCGGTGACGCCGAGGTGCACCGTGTGGTTGAACATTTGAAGCGGCAGGGAGATCCACAGTACATCGAAGGCATCCTCGATTCGCCGGAAGAATCACTGGAACTGCCGGAAGGCGGCAACAGTGGGGCGGCTGAATCCGATCCGCTTTACGACCAGGCCGTGCAAGTGGTATTGCAGAACAAGCGCGCATCAATTTCGCTGGTGCAGCGACATTTGCGCATCGGTTATAACCGCGCGGCACGTTTGCTTGAGGATATGGAAAAAGCCGGGCTCGTGTCTACGATGCAATCCAATGGCAATCGGGAAATTTTGGCACCGAATCGCAGTGTTGAGGGCGGCTGAATTTTATGAAATTCAAACAGAATCAAGAATTAAAAGCCGTCATTCCTGCGAAGGCGGGAATCCAATTTCGCAACGTACCCTGGATTCCCGCCTTCGCGGGAATGACGGGCGCTACGCTTAGACATCTGGCCGCCAAGTCGATATTTTCTTTCGCCGCCACTTTTTCACTTTCATCCTTCGCAAATGCCATCGCCGATTTCCAGTCTTTCGTCTCCACCGTTCAATCCGGACGCGCCAATTTCGAACAGTCCGTGTTCGACGCCAAAGATAAACCGATGCAAAAAAGCAATGGCACGCTCGTCTTTACGCGCCCCGGCAAGTTTCGTTTTACCTATGAAAAACCCGCGCAACTAATTGTCGGTGACGGCAAGAAAGTTTCATTCTTTGATCAGGACCTGAATCAGGTCACCATCAAAAAGCTCGACCAGGCTTTTTCTGGCACACCGGCTGCGCTGCTGGCGGGCAAGGGCGAAATCGACAAGGCGTTTACCCTGGTGGCCTCGGGTGACACCGACGAGCACGGGGACCGCATCGAGTGGCTCGATGCGCTGCCACGCCAAAAAGACGCTGGTATCGAAAAAATGCGGGTCGGATTTCGTAAGGGAGAGCTGGCGGCAATGGAACTGAATGACGCATTCGGTAACCGGACGCGACTCACGTTTACAATATTCGAACGCAATCCGAAAATTGACGCGAAGGCATATGTATTCACTCCGCCAAAGGGCGCCGACATCATCGGCGAGTAGGCGAAGCCGCTCGTCGCAAATAGCAATCGAGACTTCAACGAAATTGCACCTCCCAATTCTCCACTTACACCGCTGAGCCCATGAAAACCAAAGCTGCCATCGCCTGGAAAGCCGGTGCACCCTTGACGATTGAAGAAGTTGACTTGCAAGGCCCGCAAGCGGGCGAAGTGCTGGTGGAAATCAAGGCAACGGGTATTTGCCACACTGACTACTACACACTGTCGGGTGCCGATCCCGAGGGATTGTTTCCCGCCATTCTCGGGCACGAGGGCGCGGGTGTAGTGGTCGACGTCGGCGCAGGCGTCAAAAGCCTGAAGAAGGGCGATCACGTCATTCCGCTGTACACGCCGGAATGCCGCCAGTGCAAATTCTGCCTGTCGCGCAAGACCAACCTCTGCCAATCGATCCGTGCCACGCAGGGCAAGGGCCTGATGCCCGATGCCACCAGCCGTTTCTCCATTGGTGGGAAGCCGGTGCTGCATTACATGGGTACGTCCACGTTCTCAAATTACACCGTGGTGCCTGAAATTGCGCTCGCCAAGATTCGTGAAGACGCCCCCTTTGACAAGGTTTGCTATATCGGCTGCGGCGTGACCACCGGCATTGGCGCCGTGATCTTTTCAGCCAAGGTTGAGGCGGGCGCCAATGTCGTGGTGTTTGGCTTGGGCGGTATCGGGCTGAATGTGATTCAGGGCGCGAAAATGGTCGGCGCCGACAAGATCATCGGCGTGGATTTGAATCCGGCCCGCGAGGCACTCGCTCGCAAATTCGGCATGACACATTTTGTCAATCCGAAAAACGTTGAAAATGTCGTCGACGCCATTGTGCAATTAACCGATGGCGGCGCCGACTACAGCTTTGAATGCATCGGCAATACCAAGACCATGCGCCAGGCGCTGGAGTGCTGTCACAAGGGCTGGGGACGATCGATCATCATCGGTGTGGCGGAGGCTGGAGCCGAAATCAGCACGCGACCGTTCCAACTGGTGACCGGCCGCAAGTGGGAAGGCTCGGCATTCGGCGGTGCGCGTGGCCGCACCGACGTACCGAGGATTGTCGACTGGTACATGGAAGGCAAGATCAATATCGACGATCTGATCACTCACACCTTGCCGCTGGAGCGGATCAATGACGGCTTTGATCTGATGAAAAGTGGAGAATCGATTCGCTCCGTCGTGATTTACTGATGATTGAAACCATCAGCGAACACGCCTGCTTCGGTGGCGTGCAGGGTTTTTATCAGCATCGGTCCACCGCTGTCGGCTTGCCGATGCGCTTCGCGGTCTATCAACCGCCGCAGGCAAAGCAGGGCGCCGTGCCTGTGTTGTTCTTTCTCGCCGGTCTCACCGCGACCGAAGAGACCTTCATGATCAAGGCCGGCGCCCAGCGATTGGCGGCGGAGTATGGCCTGATGCTGGTCACCACCGATACCAGCCCGCGCAATACCGGCATCGAAGGCGCGACCCTGGATTGGGATTTCGGCGAAGGTGCGGGCTTTTATCTCGATGCCACTGAGGCGCCATGGAGCAAGCACTTCCGCATGGAGACCTACGTTGTCGACGAATTGCGCGAGATGATCGTGGCGAATTTTCCCGCGCATGCCGATCGCATCGGCATTTTCGGGCACTCGATGGGCGGCCACGGCGCGCTAACCCTGGCCCTTCGTCACACCGACGTGTATCGCTCGGTCTCGGCATTCGCGCCGATCTGCGCGCCGATGCAATGTCCGTGGGGCGAAAATGCGCTGGAAAACTATCTGGGGACTGACCGCCAAGCCTGGTCGCAACACGATGCAAGCGAGCTATTGCGCCAACGAAAGACGCCGTTTCCGGCAGGCATCCTGATCGATCAGGGTGGCGCCGACAAATTTCTCGAACAGCAGCAACTCCGGCCGGAATTGTTCGAAGCGGCCTGCGCGGCAGCGGAACAGCCGCTCACCCTGAGGCGCCACCCCGGCTATGACCACGGCTATTTTTTCATTTCCACGTTCATTGCCGATCACCTGGCGTTCCATTCCGCCAATTTGAAGGCTCGCTAGCTGACACTCTCGAAGTGTTCGACACTCGGAAACGGATCGTAGAAATGATGCAGCAGCGCCTTCCAGCGCTGATAGTCGCCGGATTGCCGGAAACCGATTGTGTGATCTTCAAGGGTCTGCCAGCGCACCAGCAATACATACCGGTTGGGCTTTTCAATCCCGCGCTGCAATTCATGCGAAACGTAGCCCGGCATGGCGGAAATAATTGCCGCGGCCTGCTGGAATGCCGATTCGAACTCTTGCGCCAGTGCAGGGCGCAACTCGAGCGTGGCGATTTCGAGGATCACGGCCGCATGAAATCGTTTACGCCACGCGACGGCAATGTACGGTCGAGATAGTCGAACGTACCCCGGTCCCTGATTTCCTGCGCCGCATCGATCAGCCCGGTCATCGCCGCTCGAAACAGCGAGGTGGCGAGGCTGATGCGTTTGACCCCGGCCGCTTCAAGTTCGGCCACGCTGAAGGAGCGGCCCTTGATGCCGACCATGAAATTGACCGGTTTCGATACTGCCGCGCAGACTGCACGCACCGAGGCCAGGTCAGGCAAACCTGGCGCGAACAGCACATCCGCGCCGATCCGCTCATAGGCTTGCAGGCGTTTGATCGTGTCGTCCAGATCCGGGTTCCCGCAAAGATAATTTTCAGCTCGCGCCGTCAACGTAAAGGCGAAAGGCAGCGCCCGTGCTACTTCAGCCGCCGCCGCGATGCGTTCCGTCGCCAGGCCGATGTCGAACAATGGACGTGACCTGTCGCCGGTGGCATCCTCGATCGAACCACCGACCAATCCGGCCTCCGCGCCAAGGCGAATGGTCTCCGCTACGACCGCAGGGGAATCACCGAAGCCTTTTTCCAGGTCGGCCGCCAAGGGCAGGTCGGTCGCGGCGACGATGGTGCGGATCTGCGTCAGCGCTTCTTCGCGTGTGACGCTGCCATCACGACGCCCGAGCACGCCGGCCGACGCACCGCTCGACGTCGCGAGTGCCTGAAAGCCAAGTCCGGCGAGGATGCGGGCGGAACCGCCATCCCATGGATTCGGCATGACGAACGCCCCGGTACGCAGGTGCAATGCGCGGAAACGGTTGGCTCTTTCGGTTTGGCTCATGGTTGCGAGTCTCCCACGTCATTGTATTTGGAATCCGTTATGGGTGCGCCGAACTCGTCGCGCAATCACGGCAATCTGGTGAATCTCAAGCGGATTTGCGGGTGACAAACAGCCCGCTTCTAGCCTCCCCGGTAATGGCGACGACACAGGGGTGAGTTACGCGGCGCTCGATCGAAATCGCGAAAAACTCCTCGAAGATTTCCTTGGTTCTCCCCAGGGTTTTCACGCCGTACTGCTTTTCGATCTCCGATTCGAGAACGCTTGGTCCGATGAACACGCCTGCGCCACGCTGCCCGAAGGCTTTCATCAATGCGCTGTCGTCGAACTCCCCGACCACGAGGAGCCGCAGTTTGTTCGCCTCGCACCACCGATCCAGCCGTGATCGAATTGCCGCGTCCATCCCCGGAACGAGCATCGGGACGCCGTCGAGACAGGCTGGAAAGTTTCCCCTGCTATTCTTGCAGAGTGCGGCGGATGCGAAGAAGCTTATCCCCGATTCTCCGAGCCGGTGATTAAACGCATTCACGCTTACCCTGGGGGGGATCGGCGCGTCTGCGATAACTAGGTCCAGCCGATGCCCGGCAAGTTCCGTGAGCAAGCTGTCGAGTTTCCCTTCGCGGCACACAATACGCACAGGAGTGGCAATTCGGGTCGCGGGTTCGGTCAGGTGATAGGCGATCGACTTGGGAACCGCATCGGCCACACCGACCCTAAACTCGATTGGCCGTCCGGCCGCCGGGTAGTTTCGGAGCGACTCCTCCAATTCGGACCCAAGGGCAAAGATCTCATTCGCGTAGCCGAAGGCGAGCCGGCCCGCTTCCGTCAATTCGAGATTACGGCCGCGTTTGGTGAACAACGGTGTTCCAAGCCGTTCTTCAAGCAGCCCGATTTGCCCGCTGAGGGTCTGCGGAGTCAGATGCACCTGCTCACTCGCACGCGCGATGCCGCCCGCTTTGGCAACCTGCCAGAAGTAGCGCAAATGCTTGAAGTTCATTGATTTTATCCTTCTGTTTACTCGAAGAATCGGTATGGATTGTACGATTTTGCACGAAGTATTAGCACACGTGCGTGCCGTGGAGAGGTGATTGTCCGGAAAGAAAAAGTAGCAGCAAGCCGGCCTTGCCAGGTCCATTCGAAGAATCGGATATTTCGTCCAATTCTATTGAAGCCGAAGTGACGACTGGCCAGCCATCTTGGGGTAACGCGAAACAACTCATCGGTTTATTCGAATGATCATCATCAATAATTCGAATATACGTGAAGTGAATGCGCTCCTACACTTTTCCCTGTACCAACCGATCTGCAAGACTGGCCATGGACATCATTTCCCTCGAATTTCTTACCGCGCTTCTCGCGATCATCGTCATTGACCTGGTGCTGGCGGGCGACAACGCGATTGTGATCGCGCTCGCGGCGCGCAGCCTGCCGCCGCATTTGCAGAAGCGCGCGATCGTCTGGGGCGCCGTCGGGGCGATTGTGGTACGTAGCGCAATGACGCTGGTCGTGGTCTGGCTACTCAAGATTCCCGGGCTGCTGCTGGCGGGCGGAGCACTGCTCGTATGGATTGCTTATCGCTTGCTGCTGCCTGAAAGCGTCAACGGCGAACACGAAGGCAACAAGGTCAAAGCGGCGGTCGGCTTCTGGGGCGCGATCCAGACCATCGTCGTTGCGGACATGGTGATGGGGTTGGATAACGTTCTTGCGGTCGCCGGCGCGGCGCAAGGCAGCTACTTGCTGGTGGTGATCGGCCTTTTGATCAGTGTGCCGATCGTGGTCTGGGGCAGTACGATCATGCTCACATGGGTAGAACGTTTTCCGGCAATCGTCTATTTGGGCGCCGGCGTACTCGCGATGACGGCTGCCAAGATGATCATCAGCGAACCATTCCTGAAGGATACCTTTGCCGCCAACGGTGCGGCGTCGGTGCTCCTGTACCTCGCGGTTATCGGCGGGGTGCTGTGGACAGGATTCGTAAAGAACCACCGCAAGCTTGAGTCGCGCATTTCTGCACGCCTCGCGGTACTGGCCCGCCAGATCAAGGCGGAACGCGATGATATCGTCGCAACTGAAGGAGGTCACGCCATGATGAAAGTCCTTGTTCCTGTCGACGGTTCGCGCAACTCGGAATATGCATTGCGACATGTCGCCAAAGAATTCATGAGGAACCGGGATGGAGGTTCATCTGCTCAACGTCCAGCCAAAGCTGTCACGCCACGTTGGACAGTTTCTCAGCAAGAAGACGCGCGATTGCTTTCACCACGATGAGGCCGAGAAGGCGCTGCAACCCGCCAGGGCCCTGATCGAAAAGTTTGGCATTCCGTATACCGCCCACGAGCGGGTCGGCGCCAAGGCCCCTGCTATTGCGGACGAGGCTCGGCGCCTCCAATGCGACCGGATCATCATGAGCACTTCGCGCAAAAACTCGCTCACCCGCATGATCGAGGACTCGACCACCGACAAGGTGCTCGAACAGACCACTATCCCGGTCGAGTTGATTGCCGGCGACGCAATGTCAAAGCTCGAGCGCTATGGCCTGCCCACCGGCTTGGGCGCTGCATTCGCGCTGCTGGTCGCGGCCGTCGCGACGGACTGAGCCGCTGCCGCGCAGCGGCAGGCACATCGCTGTAATGCAATCGGACGGGGGCGGGTCGGTTGCTTCAATTGCGGCACAATCTGCGCTGATGCCACCTCACACGCGGTCTTGCCCTTGTCGCCGGTGGCCGCTGGCTGAAGTGCGATTCGGGGCTGCGCACACTTGAAAGCCGAATCCAACATGTGCACAACCAAACCGGGCCTCCCAAGTAGTGGGCATGACAAACGGGCCGGGTCCAAGTGCAACCCTCGATTCCGGGTAGTGTTTCATAGATCGCCATTTAAAAAAATACATATAAACAAATAATTAAATTGTATTGTTAATGTGTAATATAAATACTGAGGTTAGTTGAAATTGCCTGCCTTTCAATAGTAAGTAATCCGCCTAGAATGGCGACCGCGACAATTCAAAACTATGGCAGCGTCACCAGCCCACGACCGATTTCAATGGCCCGGCCACTGACGCGAATCTGCGACAGCGCATCCACGCTGAGGCCGATTCGGCAGGGTCGACTGACCGCCGCGCCCTGGTCGATGGCGTACGCAATGGGTAATGTCCTTTGCTGCCGCAAGAACCAGCCACCCAGATTGGCGGTCGCCGAACCGGTACCGGGGTCCTCAACCACACTACTGTGTTTGACGAAGAAAAAGCGCGAGAGCAGCTTGGCGTCACCCTCGGGCGCAAACACATACGCCATCGATCGACCCAGGTCATTGGCAATGGTCGCAAGCCGGTCAGCGATCGGCTGGGCGCGTCGCACCGCGTCGGCACTCGCCAGCGGCACAATCAGTTGTTCCGAGCCGGTATTGACCCAGCAGGCGCCGTCGAGGACATCTTCCGGTTTGAGGCCGAGGATATTCGCCATTTCGGATCGCGTCACGGAAAGCTCGCGATAACTCGGGGCATTCGCGGTAAGTGTCCAGACGTCCCCCACCGCAGACACAGGAATGACCCCGGCCTTCATCTTCAGCGAGATCTGGTCGCCCGCCTTGAAAAGTTCTCGAACGACGTGCGCGGTGCCCAGCGTGGGATGGCCCGCGAAGGGCATCTCGAAGGTCGGCGTGAAGATTCGAACCTGCGCGGTGGCGGAATCGGCGGGCAGGATAAACGTGGTTTCGGACAGGTTGAATTGCAGCGCGAGGGCCTGCATTTCTTCGTCGCCGAGTCCTTCTGCGGATTCGAACACACAAAGGGGATTGCCACCGAAGATGGTCTCGGCGAAAACATTAACCAGGCGATAGGGGTAGATACGCATGAACGGGAATTGAGTAGAGTTGTCTGATAATCAGCATACCGCATGAAACCGGTCGCATGCCGCAAACGTGCACCGAATGCAATTCAAGGTCGGTATGCAAGGCTTTCGCGCCATCACCGACTCATCCTCTTTAACCGCTGGAGTGCCGATTGTGACCCGCAATTTTTCCCGTATTCTCCTACTCCTCTCCGCCGCAATTGCCGTGACTGGCGCGGCTGTTTACGCACAGGTGTCGACCTCGAGCGCCAAACCTGCGCAGCCCGGCAAAGTGACCGCGCCGGCAAATACGGCACGCGCGATCTTCGCCGGCGGCTGTTTCTGGTGCATGGAGGCGCCTTTCGACAAACTCGACGGGGTTGTCTCCACCACCTCCGGATACACGGCCGGCACCAAAAAGGACCCAACGTACAAAGAAGTGTCGGCGGGTTGGACGGGCCATACGGAAGCGGTTGAAATCGTTTATGACCCCGCGAAAGTAAGCTACCAAAAGCTGCTCGACGTGTTCTGGCACAACATCGATCCGACGACCAAGGATGCGCAATTTTGCGATCACGGATCCCAGTATCGCAGCGGCATTTTCTATGCGGACGATGCGCAAAAGGCGGCCGCCGAAGCATCGAAAGCCGCTCTGGACAAGAGTAAGCCGTTCAAGGGTGCCATCGTCACGGAGGTCACGGCGGCAACGCAGTTCTATCCCGCCGAGGATTATCACCAGGACTACTACCTCAAGAATCCGCTGCGCTACAAGTATTACCGCAATGGCTGCGGACGGGATGCGCGTCTGACCGCGTTGTGGGGTGACAAGGCCGGCGTCGGTGGAGAAGGTGCAGGCGGCCGCAAATAGGCGTCGTTGCCGGCGTTTCCCAAGTGGTCTAGACTCCTTCACACCAACCAAATGGGGGAGGAAAAAATGAACAAGAAATTCATCATTTCGTCTTTGGTCATGGCCGTCGCCGCATTGCTCGTTGGCTTTGTGGTTCATGCAGCGCTGCTTCAGGCGGATTACGCCAGGTTATCCACGATCTTTCGTGCGGAGGCCGATGCGCAGGCGCACTTTGGATTCATGCTGTTCGCACATCTGTTGATTGGCATCGGCCTCACCTGGATTTATCGGATGGGCCATGAAGCAGGCAAGGGCGTGGTCTCGCAGGGTTTGCGATTCGGCCTGGCGATTGCCGTGGTTTCCACCATCCCGATGTACCTGATCTACTTTGCCGTGCAGCGCCTGCCTTCTGACCTGGTCGCGCAACAGATCGCGTTCGATACCATTGGGATGCTGTTACTGGGCATGCTGGTGGCGTGGCTCAATAAGTCGTCATAGGACCGGCTATTTCTGACAAACTCTAGCATTGGCGAGGCTTTCATGGAATTTGTCCGCTGAAAGCCGCTCCAGTGCTAGAGTTTGATACTCGCACTCGTTGTTTCGCCAACATGGCGATGGAGTGAACCCACGAGTTGCTTCCCTCTCGAATACCGCATCTATCACAGCGACTCTCCCTTTCGCCTTCCGCCAGTACGCCGCAGACGTGATGGCGAAATGTTGGAAACAGGGTTCGATTTCCAAATGCACTGACGTGGTCGCCATCAAGAAATAGTGGGCGCCCTTCGGCATATGCGGAGCAAGTGTCCGTTGGGCACAGGATCGGCAATGGGTCCCAGACGGTCAGTTGACGGTCGTGCTGCGCAAGCGTCTGGATAGAACCCACCGCAGGTGCGCGATACCTCTCAAGCTCTTCACGCGCAATCGTAAATCCGCCGGCGCACACTTCGTTGGACGCGTTGAACCAATCCGCACAGCGATAAGTTGGACTTCGGAAAACGGGTTTGGGAAGCTCAAACATGACTCTTGCTCCCGCGCGGGAGAATGGTTGGATCCAATGATCCGCTTCGGCCAATGCCGCGGCGCTGTTGCAGAGCGCCTCCGGCGAGTTCGTGTATTGCCAGCTTATCGCTTCATCAAGTCGCGCCCATTGATCCGTGAAACGACGTAGGCGCAATGAGGGCAAGAATACGATGTCTCCCTCGTGCAGAAGCGTGACCACATCTTTTTGCGCTTCAAGCGGGAGCTGGATGCAGCGATTCGCGCGCCCACTGCCCATTGGCGAAAATAAGTCGAGATACGGACACCCAGGAGCGCTATATACGCGGACCAAGATCCCCGTTTCAGCCGCGAGCTGATCGAACATCATCAGGTATGCGGTTGCGTGTGAGTCCCCGAGGACAAACATCTGACGCGAAGTCACCGATGTCACACAATCCTTCGGCTGGTATTCGAAGATCGCGATTTCACCGATGGATCGGTGGGTGAGTTCAACCTTGCAGTGGCGAGTTTTTTCCATTCCCGTCATGCGATCGACGGCATACCAATCCGTCGCCTGCCTGGTTACATTGCTCAGTGACAGCTTTGGGCGTGCGGCAAAAAAAGCTTGCGCCAGCATCGAGCAAGAAATGATCACGAGCGCAAAGAGCGCGACACGAACGAGACTTGAACGCGCGCGCAGCCAGCGGTTTTCGCGAATGGGCCGCTCGACAAACCGATACGATAGCTCGGCACAAATCATGGTTATCACCAATGCGGCACCTTGGCCGAACGGTGACGCAAGACCGAATGTCCAACGCATAAGCACGAACACCGGCCAGTGCCACAGGTACAACGAATAGGATCGCAAGCCGATGCTGACCAGCACACTGCTCGAAAGCAGACGTCGAATTGGCGTGCTCGCTTCATCAATGCCTACGCCACCGATCAGCAAAGCAGCCGCCAGCGCGGGTATCACCGCCGATGGCCACGGAAATGCCGAGGCATGAAGGCCGACATAACTCCAGACAAGCAACGCTGCACCGCAAAGGGTGACACACCATTGCAACCACCGACTGTTCCAGGAACGGACAAACTTCATCGCCGCATTGCCACTCTGCATTGCGTGAGTAAACTGGAATAACAGTGCGCCCAGCGCGAGTTCCCAAAATCGGCTGAAAAGGGAATAGAACGCTTGCAATGGTGCATGCGTCTGTGCCCACGCCGCATAGACCATTGACGCAATGCCGATACTGGCGAGCAAAGCAAAAAATGCCCAACGTTTTCGGGCGCGCGCCTGAGTGGCGGCAAACCAGCCAAACAACAGCGCGGGCACCACCAGGTAAAACTGCTCTTCAACACCCAGCGACCACGTGTGTGTAAAGGCGTTGAACTCTGCGCGTGGGGTGAAATATGCTTCCGCATTGGTCGCGAGCAGATAGTTGCTGAAACCAAGAAACGCATAGCGCGCAGTCTGCTCGGTAAATCCAGTCAGCCAACCGGCGGGAATGACCAGCACCACGAACAGGACGGTGACAAGTAACATCGCCAACAGGGCGGGGACGATGCGCGTCAGTCGACGCGCGTAGAAGCCCATCAAGAAATTGATGGTGGATTCGCCAGCGTGCGAGCCAAGCGAGGAAGCCACCACGAATCCCGAGATCACAAAGAACACATCGACACCCACAAAGCCGCCGGGGAGCCATTTGGCGTTGAGGTGATAGATGATTACGCCAAGTACCGCCAGCGCACGAAGGCCATCTATGTGGGGAAAGTAGTTCGCCGCGTACGGTTGAGTATTTGTGTTCGTGTCTCTGTACCTGTATGCGTCTCGAACGTTTTCTTCGGCGGCGGCGTTCATGCGTCCGTTTGATAGAGGCCAGTACTTTTGATTTGAATTCAACGCACGTCTTGCGTTGAGTTCATCGAAAAATGCCGGCTGCAGGAGCTCAAATATTAGATGGTCCGGGCTATGTGCGGTCGACAATTGCCATAACTGCCGGGGTTTTCCGCCCCACACCGCACCGCAGATCGCCATTTGGCGCGACTTCCCGGCACTAAATGCCGGAAAAGGCGCGCCAGTGCTAGGGATTTGCTACTTCATCGCGACGCTCAGCTCGCTTTCTTCACAAAATCCCGCAAGTGTTTTGCCTGCATTTTCAGCGACGGAATGTGCACATACATCATGTGGCCAGCTTCGTAATAGTGCCGGGTAGTATTTCACTCGAGGCTCTTGTCGAGCGCCGTAATAGTTGAGCACGTAATCGCTGGCGAAATACAGATGTCGCGGATCAAGTAACCTGACGCCGTACCACTTTCATGTGCGGATTGCTGCAGATCGCCTTGCGCAGGCTTTCCGCGACATTGAGATGCTGGTCTTTCGAGCCAAGTCCCAGGTCATGTAACTTGGAAATCATCTATGGGTGTGTCGATTTCGGAACTAGAGTTCGCGGCGCAGATAATCATTGACTGCAAGCCGCGTATGCGCCGCCGGGAGTAGTGTGCGCGGGGATCAAATTCAAAATTTTCGCC